>DATDGT010000048.1:0-30313 GCA_036521975.1 Bryobacteraceae bacterium | reverse complement strand
CTTGCACGTTTGCTCCACGCTTCTTTCAGACCCTCTGTCGCCAGAACGCCCTTGCGTTTCGCTAACCCTTCACCTCCACCAGGTTGGGTAGAAGACTTTCACTTCCAAACTGCCGAACATGCTCGGCACACAACTCCAGGCCCCGGCCGTAAGGCCGGGGCTCTGAGCTGTATGGCGCGTTACGGACGGATCACGGCCTCTCCACTGACTCGCTTTCGCCGGCGAGTTGGTTTCGACGCCATGATATGATCGGCGGTCGGATTCTCGCCAATGTATATTTCGACATTTCACCTCATGCCGCACCGGGAGCTTCCCGAAGACTTCGAGAAGCGCTATCCCTCCATCTGGGTGACGGCCCCATTTCATGAACTCGCCGACCCCAAACGCATCGGCCAGTTCTACAACTGGACTCTGGACGAATTGACCGCCGCGGCACAGGCCGGCTCCGACGGCGTTTGCACGAATGAGCATCATCAGAACGCTTACGGCTTCATGCCCAGCCCGAATCTGATGGGCTCCGTGCTGGCGCGCGCCACGCAAGGACTCGACTGCGCCATTGTGCAGATCGGAGCGAGCCTTCCAGGCACTCAGCCGCCCACGCGCATCGCCGAAGAGTACGCCATGCTCGATTCCATTTCCGGCGGACGTCTGGTAGCGGGAATGCCGCTCGGCACGCCCATGGATATCAATTTGTGTTACGGCGTCACGCCCATCGAGCAGCGCGACCGGTACCGGGAAGCGCACGATCTCATCGTCAAGGCGTGGACGTCGCGGGAAGTTTTCCCCTGGAACGGGAAGTTCTTCCAATTGCCCTTCGTCAATCTGTGGCCCCGGCCCATCCAGCAGCCGCACCCGCCGATCTGGATTCCTGGCTCCGGCAGCACCAGCACTTTCGCCTACACCGCCGAACACGATTACTGCTACTGCTTCCTCAGCTATTTCGGATATTCTGGCGTATCGAAGCCGGTGCGCGATAAATACTGGGAAACGTGCGACAAGGCCGGCCGCGATCAAAATCCGTATCGCATGGGATTCCTGCAGCTTGTGGGCGTTTCGGAAACCGACGCGCAGGCCGAGAAGGATTACGCGCGGCACGTCGAATACTTCTATCACAAGTGCTTGCACGTTCCGCTTGAATGGTTCGGCATTCCCGGCCATCAGGACTATCGAAGTCTTTCGAACGCCCTGCGCAATCCCGCGGCGATGAAGAATCTCACGACACTCAAGGAAAAACGCTACAAGGATTTTCTGGAAGACCGCTTCGTGGTTTGCGGCAGTCCCGCAACCGTGCGCGATCAGCTCAAGGATCTCTGCCAGACCCTGCGCGTCGGCAATCTGATGGTGCTGCTGCATATGGGATCGATGCCGCACGATTTGACGCTGAAAAACATTCAGCTCTTCTTTAGCGAAGTGGCCCCCGCGCTGCGCCCGATGTGGGAAGACGAATGGGAGAATCGCTGGTGGCCCGAAAGCCTGCGCCGCAAGGCACGCAAGGAGGTGGCGGCGTGAGCGCATCCATGAGTCCAGAAGTCAGAAAAGTCAGCGTCTGGCAGAACAAGATCTCATGCAACGTCAAAGTGGCGGGCAGCGGGCCTCCGCTGGTCTTTTTGCATGGCGCGGGAGGTTTGGTCTGGGATGAATTTCTGGAAAGGCTAGCCGCGCGCCACACCGTCTATGCGCCGGAACATCCGGGAACCAGCGACGGCGAACCCGATGCGATCTCGCATCTCGATAATCTGTGGGATCTGGTTCTCTATTACTACGATCTGTTCGACGCGCTGGGGTTGAAGTCCGTGCCGGTGGTCGGTCATTCTTTCGGCGGAATGATGGCCGCAGAGCTCGCCTCCACGGACCCGGATCGCGTGAGCAAGCTGGTTCTGATGTGCCCCATCGGATTTTGGCGCGACGACGCGCCCATCCCGAACTGGATGATCATCACGCCTGCCAGCGACATGCCGAAATATTTGTTTGCCGATCCGGATGGTCCCATTGCCAAACAGATGTTCGCCGTGCCGGATGTGGAGATGCAGATCAAGCTGATCTGGTGCATGGCCTGCACCGGCAAATTCGTCTGGCCCATCCCCGACAAAGGACTCAAGAAGCGCATCCACCGCATAAAGGCGCCGTCGCTAGTGGTGTGGGGAAAGCAGGACCGCCTGGTGCCTGCCGTCTATGCCGAAGAGTTCGCCCGCCGCATTCCCGGCTCGCGTGTCGAGATGCTGGAGGAAACCGGCCACGTCCTGACCCTCGAGCAACCCGCGCGAGTGGCGGGATTGGTCGAGAGTTTTTTGGCGGGGTGAGACTGAACGTGGGGCAGGTCAAAAATCGCTCTGACGCCTCGTAGTACAATCGGTGCAAAGCGCACAGTCAAGGTAACGGAGGGATTTGTGACCGCCATTCGGATTGCGTTCTTCTTTTCCGCCATAGGCACGCCTCTGGCGGCGCAGTGGGTGAATCAGCCCACGCCGGGGACGCCCCGGACCCGTGATGGCAAGGCTAATCTGACCGCGCCCGCGCCGCGCCTGAACGGCAAGCCGGATCTCACTGGACTCTGGCAGGCAGAAAGGACTTCCGAGCAGGAACTTACCAGCCTGCTGGGCAAAGAGGTCGTTTCTCTGCAGATCGATCCCCAAGACTTCACCAAGAACGTCATGAATCTATTTTGGGGCGTGAAGCCAGAAGAGGAACCGCTGACCCCCGCCGGTGCCGCGGCGTATAAGCGCCACCAAGCGGAAGAGGATCACTGGCCTCACACGCAATGTCTTCCCGCGGGCATTCCTGGAGACCTTTTCGTGCTAGCGTTTAAGATCGTCCAGGCGCCCCGCGAGATCCTGATGCTTACGGAAATCGCCTCGCCCACGCGCCAGATTTACACCGACGGCCGAAGTCTCCCTAAAGATCCCGAGCCCACCTACATGGGATATTCCGTCGGAAGGTGGCAGGGCGACACGCTGCTGGTCGAAACCAGCGGCTTCAAGGACGGGGAGTGGCTGGACGGATTCGGCCATGCGCGGAGCGAATCCATGCTAATTACCGAACGGTATCGCCGCCGCGACTTCGGGCACATGGACCTGGAAATCGCCTTTGACGATGCGAAATACTACACTCGGCCTTTCACGGTCAAGGCCGCGTTGAGACTAATCCCGGACAGCGACATTCTGGAATACGTCTGCCCTGAAAACGAAAAGGACCGCGTTCATTTGGGGAAATGAAAATGACCATACCACGCGTTGTGCTGGCATTATCCGCCATGAGCGCGAGCATGATCGGGAGCATGGCCGCGCAATGGCTCAACCATCCCGATCCAAAGACGCTGCGCCAGCGGGACGGCAAACCGAATCTTTCGGCACCGACGCCGCGGCTCAACGGGAAGCCCGACCTGACGGGCCTTTGGGAGGCCGATGGGACGCCGAGGAGCGAACTCAAACAGGCTCTGCCGCCGGATTTTTTCGATCTGCAGATCGACGTGCCGAACCTCACGAAATACGTGGTGAACCTATTGTGGGACTTCAAGCCGGAGCAGGATCCCACGCGACCGGAAGCGGCCGCCCTGGTCAAACAGCGTTCGGAATCCAACGGCCCGACGTCGCGGTGTCTTCCCGGCAGCATCCCCATCACCCTTTTGCTCCTGCCGTTCAAGATCGTCCAGACGCCGCGGCAGATTGTGATGCTGTTTGAGCATTACGATCCTCCCCGCCAGATTTTCACGGACGGGCGGCGGCTGCCCGAGCAACTGGATCCTTCCTGGACGGGCTATGCGACGGGCACGTGGCAAGACAACACATTGGTGGTGGAATCCAGAGGTTACAACGATAAGGGGTGGCTGGACGCCGTCGGCCACCCGCGGAGCGAATCGCTGCGGCTTACGGAGCGGTATCGCCGGCGCGACTTCGGTCACCTAGTTCTTGAGCTCACGGTAGACGACCCGAAATACTATTCGCGACCGTTCACGGTGAGCCTTCCCTTTCATCTGATTCCGGACAGCGATGTGCTTGAGGCGGTGTGCGAGGAAAATGAGAAGGATTACGTTCATTTGAGGAATTGAAAGGCCCGTCATTTTGCAGTTGCCCACCTGATCGCGCTTGCTGGTACACTGGCTTGGGAACGCATGGCCATCTCCATCGCCACCACTCCGGAAAGCGAGGCTGACCTCCGCGAAACGAGCGCGCGGCTCGGCCGCGAGGATCTCCTCCGCGCCTACCGCATCATGTGGCTCTCCCGCCGTATCGACGACCGGGAGATCGTGCTCAAGCGCCAGAACAAGATCTTTTTCCAGATCAGCGGCGCCGGACACGAGGCGATTCAAACCGCGGCCGGCATGAACCTCCGGCCCGGCCACGATTGGTTTTTCCTGTATTATCGGGACCGCGCTCTGGCTCTGACGCTCGGAGTCACTCCTGAGGATATGCTGCTGGCCGCGGTCGGCGCCGAAGCCGATCCTTCCTCCGGCGGCCGCCAGATGCCTTCCCATTGGAGCTTTCCTAACCTCCACATCGTCTCCCCTTCCTCGGCTACCGGCACGCAGTTTCTCCCCGCCGTGGGCTGCGCGCATGCGGAGCAATATGTCGATGCTTCCTCCGATGCGATCACGTTGGTGAGCTCTGGCGAAGGCGCCACCAGTGAAGGCGAGTTTTGGGAATCTCTCAATGTCTCCTGCCTCGAACGCCTGCCGATTTTGTATTTGGTCCAAGATAACGGCTACGCCATATCCGTGCCTGTGGAAAGGCAAACGGCGGGCGGCAACCTCGCGCGCTTAGTCGAGCGTTTCCCCGGTCTCGAAGTTTTCGAATGCGACGGCACCGATTTTCTCGCATCTTTCTCCACCATGTCTCGCGCGGTCGACCATTGCCGTTCGCACCGGGCTCCGGTGCTGGTGCGCGCCACTTGCACACGGCCCTACTCGCATTCGCTTTCGGACGACGAAAAACTGTACAGGACTCCGGCGGAGCGCGGCGAGGAAGCCGCCCGCGATCCCCTCGCCAAGTTTCAGGAATGGTTGATCGGCGAAAACTTGATCGACTCAAGCGGCTTGGAGTTTCTGCACCATCAAGCGGATGTGGAAGTCCAAAAAGCGACGCAGCGGGCTCTGAAAGCGCCTCCCCCGCCGCGCGGTTCGGCGCTGCGCTTTCTCTATTCCGAGCGCGTGGATCCCACCTCCGATGAGTTCGCCGTCGAGCCGAAATTTACCGGCGAACCCCGCACCATGGTCGACTCCATCAACCGCACGCTGCACGAGGAGATGCGCCGCAACGAAAAGACTGTCGTGTTCGGCGAGGATGTCGCCGATTGCAGCCGGGAAGAAAGTCTTCGCGAGGTGAAGGGTAAGGGCGGCGTCTTCAAGGCCACCCACGGTCTGCAAATCGAGTTTGGCTCCCAGCGCGTCTTCAACACTCCCATCGCCGAGGCGGCCATCATCGGCCGGGCCGCCGGTATGGCCACGCGCGGAATCAAGCCCGTGGTAGAGATTCAGTTTTTCGATTACATCTGGCCGGCGATGATGCAGCTTCGCGGCGAGTTGGCCAGCTTGCGCTGGCGCTCCTACAACGGCTACTCGGCGCCCATGGTGATTCGCGTCGCCATCGGCGGCTATCTGCGCGGCGGGGCGATCTATCACAGCCAGTGCGGCGAATCCACGTTTACGCACGTCCCCGGCTTTCGCGTGGTGCTGCCTTCCAACGCGCTCGACGCCTGTGGACTGCTGCGCACGGCTATCCGCTGCGACGACCCCGTAATGTTCCTGGAACATAAGAAACTCTATCGCGAAGCCTACAACCGCTCGCCTCATCCGGGACCCGATTACACGATTCCTTTCGGCAAAGCGAAAGTGGTGAAGCCGGGATCGGCGCTGACGATCATCACGTTCGGCGCTCTGGTGCAGAAATCTCTCTCCGCGGCCATCGAAGTGGAGCAGAAATTTCCGGAGCGGACGGTGGAAGTGATCGACCTGCGGTCTCTCTCCCCTTACGATTGGGAGGCGATCCGCTCCTCGGTGGAAAAGACCAGTCGCGTGATGGTGGTTCACGAAGATTGTCTTTCCTGGGGTTACGGCGCGGAGATCGCGGCGCGCATCGCGAGCGAGCTGTTTTCTTTCCTCGACGCGCCCGTGGGCCGGGTGGCCGCGCTCGATACCTGGGTTGGCTATCATCCCGAGCTGGAAGACGAGATTCTTCCGCGCGTTGACACAATCGCCGCGGAGGCTGACCGCCTATTGTCGTATTAAAGTCTTAATCTGGTAAACCCGAACTCGTATGGTACGTTCGGGACCTCCGCGCCCTACTTCAATTCAACGACCTTCGTTGGAGCCGGCAGCCCGCCGAAAGCGCGAGCTTGGGGCGTGTTTTCCCAATCGGAAAAATAGAAACCTACAATCCCGTTACTCGAGCGTCACTGCCGTCTGGAAGTAATCGATGAATCCGCCGAATCCGCCGAAATCGACCAGGCCTCCGCTTACCAGCGGGATCACCGTATTGGGGTCCATTGTGGATTCAGACGACAGGGGGAACCCGCCGTTATTTTGCGCCGTCACCTGTAGGGATGCGGCCCCCGAGGGCAGCAGGCCAAGCGCCGCAGCGGGGATAGTGTACGTTCCTGCGCTCGAGGGAACCTGGCAGTTAAGCGTCGAAGTGGAGACCGTTGTGGCAGTCTCGGTGCTCGCAATGATAAGAGTCTGCACGGTATCGAAGCCGGAGCCGCTCCAATTGACGGTGAACGGCGCCGACCGGTTTATGCTCGTAACGGAGCTGATTCCGGGGACCGTGAAACTGCTTGGGAAAACGGAGGTGATGCTGAACGGCCCCACCTGGCTCCCTCCCGCGCCGGTCAGCTTGTAACTGCCGCCGTTCGTGATCGAACCGAGCATACCGCTGTAGAAGTTCCCACCACCAGCCTTCGATAGGGTTTGGTTGGTTCCCGCCCCGGGACCGCTCAGGCTGATCGCTCCTGCGTCCAACTGGGCGTCCGGCCCGGAAGGCTCTTTGCCGCCGACCGGATAGGTCTCATTCACCTCGATGCAATTTCCCACCTTCACGCCGCTACAATCGATCAGAAATTCGGCCACCGTGTATTGATTGATCACGCCGCCGACCTCAGTCGACAAAGCTCCGTTTTCGTAAATTTGTCCTAGCACCAATCCTGCCATCGTGATCGTGCCCGTACCGCTGTCGAGCTTCGCCAGCGTCGCCGCGGGAATGCTTGTGGAGCAGGAGGTTGCGCCCGGCGCGGCGATGGCCAGCGTGACGCCGTTGCTGGTGACTCCGCCTCCGGTCACGGTGGTGTAGGCGAGACAGTCGGCGGCAACGCTGGAAGGCAGGACAAAGTTCACTTGCCACAGTCCCGGATATCCGGGCGAGGTCCCCGAATACAGCGGGACGATAACGTTGCCGTCCACGCTTACCGTGAAGTTGCCGGCCTTGGTTTGATCGCCCGAGGATCCGCCCGTATCATTCAATAGATCGGCCCCGCCGCCCGTGCCCCACAGCACGATCTCGTCGCCGGGATGTGCGGGGGAAAGTGTCCATGTATAGCCGCCGAAGCCCACGCTGCCTCCGGTCATGCGATCCAGGCTGATGCCGTTATTCACGTTCCCGATGGTCGCCTGCGCGGCACCCGTGCCCCCGCTGTTCGATGTCGCAATGCCCAGGCTGCGCGCGACCACGGTCACGTTCTCCACGTTGCTTTTTTGTCCTTGGTAGCTCACTGTTACCGCATAACTACCCGGAGCGATGGAAGACGGTAGAATGCCGGCGACCTGCGTCGCCAGCGTGTAGACCATGCTTGCGGTGATCGCGGTCCCTCCGGCCGCCGGAGTGAACGTGATAGACGTCTGGCCGAGAGAAGGCGGGTAATTCGGCGCGGTCGCCGTCTGTATATTCGCCGGGCCAAGGCCGGAGCCAAAGATCACGAAAACAGTGTCCGGGGCGAGCAGCGCCTGATACCCGCTCGCGTTCAAGATTCCTTGGGAGCTACGGATTACCGGCTGAGCCGTGGCGAGCGTAGCGGTCCCGATGGCGATAACCAGCAGAAGCAGTAGATTTTTCCTGGAGAGCTTCATCATGCGCGTACGTTCCCATGATTCCGCCGTGTATGCAACTATCAATTGATCCGGGATTTCCATTTTGAGCATCTCAGGAGTATACACCTTTCGCCATTTTTCGATCCGCATGGCCCGGCCGGAAACTTCAAAATCGGCAGGCCACGTCTTTTCTCCATGCCTCCGGCTTAGCGAAGGCGGCGTCGGCCTGAAGGACCACCTCCTTGCCCGCCTTCTGTTGACGCTCGATTTCCGGCAGCAGCAGTTCTTCCCAATCGTCAGCGCTGTGAACGTTGCCGGGGCGGAGTTTCGCCGCCAGATAGTCGCCCTCGCGATTGAACAGCGGCAACGGGTGACAGCAGGTGGATGCGAAGCGGCCGTTGTAGGCGCTGTGCTCCTGCTCGCCATACACCGCGATCTCAGTCGAATCCCATGTCCAGCACCACCGGTTGCGCGCAGTCCAGGGCTTCCACCTTGCCGATGAGTTCACGGTTGATGCGCGCCAGCCCAGCGAAGTTCTCCACCTCGGCCAGCATTTCGGTCTCGAAGGTCTGCAAGCGGGAAGTCAACGCCGCGCCACGATCCCAGACCTTTTCCGACCCGATCAGCCGGAAGGCCGGATCTTGCGCCAGCCGCTCCGCGTCATTGACGTCCTCGTATCCTGCCACGCGGCTGTAGACGGACTGGCGGAACAGGTCGGCCAGCGGGAGCCGCGTATTTTTGCCGCGCCGCGAATCACTCAGATGCTCGGCGATGAGTTCCCCAAACCCAACCGCTCATCCAACTCGCGCACCAGAGTCAGACCCCCGTCCGAGGTGACCCGTGATCCCGTGGAAGTCCACCTTCAGCGCGGGGCGGAAGGAGAGTTGAAACGGCTTATTTTGTTTCTCACCTATTGGGTGTTGCCCTCCGGAAGATCTTCACGTGGTTGAAACCATATGAATCCGGGGATGTCAGGAGGTTATCGAGTAAGGCGTTGAAATGGAAATCGAGGGTTAAATCCCCTGACCGCCCGAGCGATTACCCTTCTTGATACGGAGGCGTTCTCTCTCCTCGAGCATCCTCTTGTACTCGTCGCGTTGGGTGGGCGTGAGCAACGCGTTGATCCGGTCGACCTGGTCCTGGTGAATGCGGCTCAACTCGGGCCGGATGGCCTCGCGTTCCTTTTTGAATTGGGCTTGGTATTGCGCGGCGGCGTCGTCCAGGATCAACTGGAGTTGTTGAACCTGATCGTCGTTAAGCTGCAAGCGCTTCTTATAATCCTCGACCAGCCCTTTGCGGAATTCCTGGGGACTCTTTGGCGCCGGCCGTAGAGGAGCGGAATAGTTGGTATAGAGCCGGTTGGCAAAGAAGCCCAACGCGCCGCCGCTCGCGAAGACGATTCCCAGGTACAGCGCGATGGCTGCGCGCGAAAGTCTCATTCCACCTCTCCGCCCGCCAGCAGATCCTGGGCATCGTTGGAGTGCACGTCGTCGAGAACCTCGACATAAGTATTGGCGCTATAAATCGTCTCCCGATGAAGGCGCGGCGCCAGCACCGCGAGGATTAATGCAAGAGCCAAAGCGGCGACGGCCCATGCCTGAGCCATGTGGCGAAACACCGAAGTCGTTTCCAGGCGCCGCGCCTCGATCTTCTGCCACAGCTTCGGCATGAAGCTCGCGCCCGGCTCCGGGTCGGGGCAGGCATCGCCATACTCCGCCCACAACGCGTCCAATTTATCGTCCATGCGGCCGTTCATTTCTTACCTCCGGGCTTCGCTCTCTTCCGGATCGTATCCCGATCTTGGGACCCGCGACTTATTGTAATACTCTGGCGCCGTCCAAGGAAAGCCGCCCCTCTTTACTTTTCGCGCACAACGCATTCGCTGTGCGCTTTCGCTCTTCACGCACAATGCATTCGCTGTGCGCTCTAATCACTAACGCGCACAACGCATTCGCTGTGCGCTCTAATTATTTGCTCTCTTCCGTCGCGTACGCTTTCAGCACTCGTTGCCGGGCGCGAAATAGTCTCACCTTAAGGGCGTTCTCATTGACGCGGTATATCTTCTCCAGTTCCTTAAGCGAAAGCCCTTCCACTTCCTTCAGCGTCAGCAAAATCCGATCCTCTTCCGAAACCTTCGTCAGCAGCGCCTGGACCTTTTCCCGAATCTTGCCGCGCCGCTGTTCTTCGTCGTTCCGCTTGCCTCCGGCTACCGCATCGGCCATCATGACCTGTTGCTCGCTCAGGTCCGACATCCGGCTTTCCCTGCGCCGCCGCTGCCGTCTTAAATAGTCATACGCGGCATTCACCGTCAACCGGTACAGCCAAGGTTCAAACACCTCCGGCGTCCGCAACTGCTCCATCGAGTAATACAACCGCAGGAAAACTTCCTGCCCGACATCCTCCACATCCTCGGGCCGCCCAATCAGCCTCGCAATGGTTCCCAGAATCCGCTTGCGGTATGCTTGAACAACCTGATTGAATGCGCCATCATCGCCACTCCGGGCCCGCTCAATGAGTCCAAAGTCAACGAGCATGGCTCCCGCCGGTGCCGGCGGTTATAACCCATTCTATCCGTCTGAAAAGGCGGCCCGACACATTGCCTAGGTTACAACACGCATCCAGAATCCAGTCGGGACAGTAGGCTGGCGAAAATCCCGGCAGGCCAAAAGGCCGCCCAAGGACATTATTATTCATTCTTATATTAGTGACCGGCCTTCGAGAAATCCGCCACTTGCCGGGCCGAACCCGTAAGTCCCAGGATATGAAGACCGGTATTGGCCCGGTCGACGCCATAAATATAGCCGCGATCATCCACTTCGACGTTGTTCGTCTGGATCGCGGTTTTGCAATGCTGCTCCGCGCCTTGTCCCACGCACCGTTTATCCGTCCGGGAAGTGATGGCCGGGATGTAGTAGGCGACCTCTTTAGGATGAAAGGGATCGCGGATATCTATGGCTCGCACGCCGGCGTTGAAGTGGGCAATGAACAAAATGCGGTTGTAGTATACGGGCGTGAAGCTTTCGTTTGAGGAATGCGCGCCGAAGCGCCCACCCGCCGAGCAGAAATTGCCGCTCGCCTCCGGCACCGTCCAGGTAGACACGGCAACGGGCTTTGTTTCGTCGGAAATATCCAGGAACCGCACCATTTGCCGGAACTCCTGACATTCATTGGCGACCGTCTCGCCAGTGATGGCCACAAAATCCTTGACCTTGCCGTTTTTTTGCTTGGCGAATTCGAGCATCGGCATTTGCAGCAGCGGAAAAGCGGTATGCGCGCCGACGTCTTCCGGGAAATCGACCCTGGCGACTACAGGCGAGCGTAGATTTTCGTCGGTCGGCTCCTTCGGACCGTTCAACAATTTTTCGCGATCGACGATTTCCAGGACGCCGTCGCGGGAATTGCCATAAGCGAAGTACACGCGGTTTCCTTTCGGCCCGGTGGAGATGGGACCATGAAGGCTTTCAGGCGTCGGCCCCTTGGCTCCAGGCTGCTGGCCGGGCAAGCCGAAATTGCGAATGAAAACCGGCTTGGCGGGGTCGCCCAAATCGTAGATCATTGCCATGCGCGGCGTGCGCCAGCCCGGCGCGCCGCCCACCAGATACGCGATGCCGGTATCGCATTCCCACCAGCTCTTATGCGTGTCGCGCAAGCCGGCGACGATGGTGTTCATGCGCGCGGGCCTGGCGGGATCGGTGACGTCCCACATTTCGTGCTGGCTGTTGCCGAGGCTCCGCAGGAGATAGAACCTGGCTTTGTCCGCACGCGGCAAAAGACTCCCCGGGCAAACGCGGACCATTTGCGCGCCGCCCGCGTCTCCTCCCCCGCCTGGCTTGATTGGCTCTGCCGGAATATGCGCTATGTACTTCGGATGACTCGGATCGGTCACATCGACGATCGAGGTCCCGTTCGATTCATCCTGGCCGGTGAGCGGATTGGGCTGCACGCCGGCGTGATGGCCGACATAAGCGATCCACCGGTCGCCCTGCTTCTGGATTACCGGTTGGTACGCGCTGCGCGCCTGGAGGTCGTTGTAGCCGATCAGCTCCATGTTGCTCGCTTGAGCCCTCGTTTGGGCAGTGCCGCGGGCTTGCTCTTGCGCCTTCCCGGCCATCAGCCCCGCGAAGACTCCGCTGAGCAGTCCACAAACTATCGCCAGAGTTCGTTGCCAATGCATCATCGATAAAGTATACGCCCAGAATGTTAAACTTGACGTAGCTTAAGCGGCGCGCATTCTGCGCGCCGGGCGCCGCGGACGCCATGCGCTGGCGTAGCTCAGTTGGTAGAGCATCTGATTTGTAATCAGAGGGTCGGGGGTTCAAATCCCTCCGCCAGCTCCATCTTTTCAGAGATTTACGGCGGGCCTCGGGTGCCCATCCAAAACCCGCCCATAACCTCAGACCACGCGCGCATTGCCCACCTCCGCCCGGCTTTTCTTTGGCGTTGCCGTTCGTGTTCGAGTAAATCTGCTTCCAGTGCGATCGCCGCACTCTTTACGGCCGCGGGAATTGCATGCTGGTACTGCTTCACTGTGACGTGCGGATCCGCGTGTCTCATTTGGGCCTGCGTGAGCTTCGGGTCTTTCGCCCTGCCTCCGAAAAGCGTGGATGACGTGCGCCCTGAGGGTTTGAAAATTCAGCGCGGTTTTCGCGTTGCCTTTTGCATCCTTCGCCACGGCCACGCCGGCGCCGATCGCACCGGCTTCAGCACCCGCCGAAGGAAATTCCCTGGCCGCCGCGCACCGGATCGCGGGTGAGCCGGCCGAGCTTGTGCTTCAACGTATCCCCGCCCACTGCCTGAATCTCGCGCGTGAAAGCCTGCAGCCCGTACAGGAACAGGACAATCGCGGATAAGACCGCGAGAACAAAGTTTACGCTCGACATGGCAGCGCTCCTTTTGGGTTCGGCCGCGCGCTCATTTGCGCTCCAGGATTTTCCGGATGTCCAGCAACTCAGCGCGGCGCTGCTTGCTTGCCGTCGGGTACCCGATCTTCATCTTGGCCAGGTTCTGATGATCAGGAACGCAACCAGCAGGCGGCAGTAGGGCTTCTGGTCGGCGGGTACGACGTACCAGGGCGCCCACGCGGTGCTGGTATGAGTGAAGCAGTCTTCGTATGCTTCCATGTACTGATCCCAGAGCAGATAGTTCTTCACGTCCGCGGAGGAAAACGTCCAGCTTTTTACCGGCTCATCGATGCGGGCCAGAAATCGCTTGCGCTGCTCCTCCTTGGATAGGTACAGGAAGATCTTGAATACAACGATGTCATTCTCGGATAAGTACTTCTCGAAACTGTTTATCTGAGCGAAGCGGGCCGCCAGATTTTGCGGTTTTTAACTTCGGGCGGCAGTTGCTGCTTCTCTAGATATTCCGGCTGCAGGCGCACGACGAGCACCTCCTCGTAATAGGAACGATTGAAGATGCCGATGTGCCCCGTTCGGGAAGGACCTTGCAGTGCCGCCAGAGATAGTCGTGGTCGAGCTCGACTCGGTTCATCCTCCCTGGCTTGGTCTGACAGTTCACGCCTGGTCAATTTCACCGATGATGAGGTCGTCGAGGCCTTCGACGCGATTGACAGCTTGCGCGGCGTGTTCCTGGTAAATAATCCGCGGGCTTCGGTTCGGGACATGAAGCGGCACCTTCGTGGAGACAGCGAGCGGTTTGTTTGCTATGGCGGTTACAAGAGTTTCTATATGGACTGGAACTACGACATATGGCGTTGCGATGCGTGGAATAAGCGCATGTGCCCGGTCTGGGAATTCACCGAATCGTCGCTGGTACGCGATGGTTGTACAGCTTGCATCGCAGACTGCTACCGCGACTCGAGCGTGATGCTGCACTTCTCAGTATCAATTGGAGATGCCATCGACCACATGCGAGAAGGCCGAGTGCTGGCGGCTTTCAAGACGTTGGAGGACCGCCGCAATCTTAGCTCACTCGGCGCCGTCGCCGCCAACGTAGGGGTCCTCTCCAAGCTCGCCAAACTCGGGGCCAGAGGCACCGCCCGCGCCAACATCCAGCCTGGACGCACCAGCCAGGATGGTAGCGGCCAGGTGGAAACTCTGATTGTTCTCAAGAGATAGGGAATCGAGGCATGGTTCGCACTGGTGTTCCGATACTGCTTTTTGGTGTTTTCCTGACGGCAAGATCACAGGACTGGAATCGCGCCCGAGAACTGTATCAGAGCACTGAATATCGTGCCTCGTTAGATATTCTCGTTCCAATCGTTCACAAGGATTCGGCCGTGTTCGGCTTGATCGGACAGAACTACGTCATGATCGGGCAGTACAAGGAGGCGATAGAGGCATTAACGAAGGCCACCGCGATGGAGCCGAACAATGCTGGATTCGTTGATTGGCTCGGGCCGCGTAAGGCCGGCGGGCTCAAAATGGGAGTCAGACAGCGCCCAGCTACGCAATCAAGGCGCGTCAGATGTTTGTGAGGTCTGTCGCACTCGATCCGTCCAATAACGAAGCATTGAATGATCTCCTCAGTTTTTATCTTCGAGCCCCGGCGTTTTTGGGTGGGGGTATCGAGAGAGCGGTGGGCTTAGCCCGGCACATCGCTCGGATAGATCCCGCCGAGGGCCATTACGCCCAAGCCCTGATTGAAGACAAGCGAAAGGATTACGATGCAGCCGAGCAACAACTCCGCCTCGCTTTGAAGCTCGCGCCTGCGAACCCGAGGCACGCTATGGACCTCGCGATTTTCTTGGCGACGCATGGCCGGCTCAACGAGAGCGAGGCGATGTTCGACCAGGCGGCTGCTGTCGCGCCGTACCAGGCGAGACTGCTGTTTGAACACGCCAATGTATATATCAGCACGCAACGTAATTTGGAAGATGCGAGACGGCTATTGCAACGCTACATCAACTCTCAGCTCACTCCCGACGACCCACCGCGCCAGCAGGCGGAAGCCTTGCTTAAGAAGATAAGAGACTGTTGTTCGTGATCCGAAAGTGTTCCGTTTAGGATGAATTAACTTATCCGTAAAAAATGCACGGGATCAAATAAGGGTCCGAATGGCCAGTAGTCGAGTACATGCTAACGAGCAGAGTCCGATCGTACTTTCAAGCGGGTGCATCGACCTCAAAACCAAACTGCTCACCATCTTTGTAGTCTTGACCAATGTTCTCGGAAATTGTTCGTTGTCGTCGGGCATGAAGCACCACGAAGCCCAGCTCGGCTTTTCACCCTTTGCTTACATCTGTCTCATTTTCAGTCCCTGGATCTTGCTCGGATACGGCAGCGACCATTGTGCTTGAAACCGTTCTCGCCAAACTTTTCCTCGGGGAATCTGTTACTGGGCTGCGCTGGATCGGCGCGATCTGCGTGGCTTCAGGAGTCGCGTTGATTGCGATCTAAATTTCGATTCGACGTGCCTCGCGGCTGAAAACCGCATTTTGAAGGCACGTCAACAGCCCGTCTGGTGGGTCTCCGAACGAGCGGGCTACTCCCGAACAGGTCCACGAGACAGTACGCATCGACTAGCAAGCACCTCCGTTAACCGGACCGGCCTCGCTGGGTTGGCGCGCTGCCCAAAGCAGCAGTTGCTACAGGACAAGAGTGGCCGGCTGGGGATCTGGGACTCGCAGCATGGCGACGCCGGCGACAACCGCACGAGGCCATTGTGAATACGAGTAATAAATTATCAATCGCCCAGCCCGCAAAAACGATCAATTCAATAGAGGAGTACCTAAAGAGATGCCATTTACTTCGACAGAAACTTCTTATCCCATCGGCACCGGGTTGTTCGCCCGACATTGGTGGGTATTCCTGTTACGCGGCCTCCTGGCGCTCTACCTCGGCATTATGGCGTTCCGCAGACCGGTTTGGACGCTGGGTGTCCTGGTGCTTAGTTTCGCCATATACGCAATCTTCGAAGGCGTTTCCGCGCTGTTCGCAGCGATTCGAGGTTGGAGCTATAGCAGAGACCGGTGGTTGCTGCTCCTGGAGGCTGTCGCCGGGATGGGCGTCGGTATCCTAACGCTGCACCTTCCAGGAATCACGGTATTTGTGCTGATCCTCTTCATTGCGGTCTGGGCTCTAGCCACCGGAATCCTCAGGATCGTCGAAGCCGTGAATTTAGGCGACGTCTCCGGTCGGGGATGGTTGGCCGTGAGTGGAGTAGCGTCCATTATTTTGGCATTGCTCGTCCTGTTTCGGCCGCTCACAGGGGCTCTCGCGACGATGACCGTAATCGGAATATACGCGTTGATCTTAGGTGTAACTGAAATCGTCTTGGCGTTCAGTCTACGCCGCAGACGAGACTTGGAACGCTCTGGAGCCTCGCGATCGGTGTATCCTCGAGCAGCCTGATGCCTAACCCGCGCTTAACAATGTGGAGGGATTAGTATGAAACTCAACAGAACATTCTTAGCGGCTATTGCGATGGCGGCGATGCTCGCCGTTGATGCAAACGCCGTATTCGTGAGGACACCACCGCCCGCGCCAAGGTCGACGGCCGTAATCGGAAGACCCCCAGGCTCTGGATTCGTTTGGACTCCCGGCTACTATCGATGGGGGTCCGTGCACGGAGGAAGAAGCGGTTACGTTTGGGTTGGGGGAAGATGGAGACGCCCTCCACGACCGGGCGCGGTCTGGGCACAGCCCGTCTGGCGCTCCGGGTCGGGTGGCTGGACGTTCGTTGCGGGCCGCTGGCGATGAAGAGTTTGACCGCCAACCGTTAACAGACCCGCCGGAACAACGCACGTTTCCATTTGCTGAACGGTAGTCCTGGATACATCGAAACGCGTAGGCTAGCGTAGCTCAGTTGATAGAGCATCTGATTTGTAATCAGAGGGTCGGGGGTTCAAGCCCTGCGCCAGCTCCAATCCTTTCAGCCGCTTGCCTTTCACTGGACAGTGGCGGATGCTTCGAGTGCAGGGACTTCCTCCGAATTTTCGGATTTTGGACTGAGGTGACCGCCGCCACCGCCTCCCGCTTCGCCGCCATGCGGATGTGCGAGTACCGCTCGCACATGGCCCGGCTTTTCTCGGGCAATCGACAGAGTTTGGAACAATCACCAGCTTGGCCGTTGTGCCTTAAGGCGTAGCTCGAAAGTTGTCCAGTTATTACTGGACACTACGCTAGGCAAACTCCCGCGCCGGAGACACACCATTTGGTACCAGGACTCGGGCCATACCGCACAGGACTCGGATCACGGGGAATTCTTTCAAGTTTAGGCCACAATAGCTGAGATGTCACGCCGCAAGGGAAGCGTAGAAGAATGCGACCAAGCGCTATTGATTCAGCAGTGGTGATCTGTTTCGGGTTGGCGATTGCCGTCGTGCATGGATTTCGCATGACTCCGCGCCTGAACGCGCAACCCACGGGATGCAGCGCTTCGCTGGCTTCCCGTGGCTATTCGTTCAGCAATGGAGCGCTGGCGGGCTACTGCCTGGTATCAACGGGTGAGGCACAGGAGAACCATCATGCAGAAGAACGGATTGTTTCTGGTCAAGGGCAAAAACCCGGAACTGCGCGCCGATCAGGTTGAGGAGTATCTGGACTGGCGGGTCCGATACGAATTAGCAAATTTCGCGAATCAGCTCGAAACCGCGCGCGTCTTCTGGCGCCACTATCGTGACCTAGTTGAAGCCCAGGAGTTCCCAGAACAGTTGCGGACCGCTTACGTCGAAGCAAACGGCCACGAACCGGGGGATCGTTTCGTGCATTACGGTAGAGAGGTTCTAACTCCCGGATATCGCGAGACCCTCAAGAAAGTGATGGGCTACTGATCGCGCGTCGGCGCCCGCAGTTCTCTCCTGCAGGACGCGCGGGAGCGCCCGGATGCTGGACCACGAAACACCCACCGGCTTCGCCCGAGATTCCGAGCCGCAACGGGGTGCCCTCTAGGGATGCCCTCTGGGCCGGGCGCGGTCCCGTTAGGGACGGATTACGGGCTGATCGGTGGAAAAGCGCACGGGACAATTCCCTCCATGTGGGATATAATCACGGGTGTGATGCCGCGGAAAGTCTTCTTCTGTTTTCTGCCCTGGATCGTGAGCTCCCTCGCCCCCGCGCAAGAGTCGCAGGCCCCCGCGCAAGCGTCGCAGACCCAAGCGCAAGACCCGCAGATCCACGTTCAGGTCAACGACGTCATCGTGCCGGTCACCGTCACGGATTCCAAAGGCCGCTTTGTCTCCAACCTCGATAAGGAAGATTTCCAGATCTTCGATCAGGGCCAGCAGCAGACCATCCAATATTTCAGCCGCGAGCGCAATCAGCCCGTGGTTGTGGGATTCCTGATGGATCTGAGCAACAACAGCAAGAGCCAGTGGAAGAATTATCAGGAAGCCGCCTCGGAGTTGGTGTTAACTCTGGTGCCGGGAGACAAGAAATACTCGGGGTACCTGATCGGCTATTCCACCGAAGCGGAAGTGATGGTCAACACCACGTCCGATCCCGATCCGATCGTGGAAAAGCTGAGAAAAATTAAGCCGGGCGGCGGCTCCGCGCTGTTCGATGCGATTTACATGGCCTGCACCAGCCGCAAACTGGTGGACGGCGAGCCGATCCAGCCGCGGCGCATTATCGTGGTGATCGGCGATGGCCACGATAACAACAGCAAGAAAACTCTGGAAGAAGTGCTGGAGCTGGCACAGCGTAATCTGGTGACGATCTACGGCATGAGCACCACCGCCTATGGAAACCTGACAGGCAGCGAGGGCGTGCTGGAGCGTCTGGCCTCGGAGACCGGCGGGCGCGTGCAATATCCCTTGCAAAATGTGAACAACGACGTCTCCGGCTTCCTGCAGGTGCCCTCCGACGAGGGTAACTACGTTTACAAGGTAGGCACGGGGGGATACGCCTCGGCGCTGTCGAACGCGATATTCAGAGCTATCAACAATATCGCGGGCGAGATCACCACCCAATACATTTTGCACTATGTTCCCGACGCGGCCTCATCGGATTCCAACCGCGACTTCCGCGAAATCGAAGTGAAGGTGGGTCTGCCGGGCGTCAAGGTGCGGGCCCGGAGGGGTTATTATCCGTACCGCCCATAGACCTTCCGATCTCGTCCGATAAGACGAACCAGAGCATGTCCCCGGCAGTCTCTCCTATCCGTCTGCATCCGGCACGCCTGGCGATTCTCGAAGTCGAGCCGCCCGGCGGCCCGGTGCTGGCGGCAGGAGTCTTGCTGCTCGATCCCGAGGGAGACCGCATCTATGTGCGGCTGCGCCGCGATTGGGAAACCATCGCCCCCGATCAAGCCGAGGTTCTCGAGTCGATGGAACAGGGCTTGGCCGACGCGGCGGGAGAGTTGGGAGCGGCCCGGCTATTGCGGTATTTGCAGGACACGCTCTCTAATGTCCTCCAGATGAGCGAGCTCGCCGAGGTGATGGTGGAGGATTTCGAACGGGCGCTGGCGCGCTATTACCGCAAACACGTCCCCTCCACGGTGCGGCCTTTTATCACGCATTTGCCGCGCTACTCGCTGGCCGTGGCGGCCGGCAAATTTCTCGAGAATCGCGAAGTGGAAGAGGAAGACTGGGAGGAGGCGCCGGCGGACCTCAAGCTTATGCCGGGCATGTTCGTAGCGCGCATCGCCGGCCAGTCCATGGAGCCGCGAATCCCCGACGGAAGTCTCTGCATATTCCGCGGGCCTCTCGTGGGCTCGCGTCTCGTGGGTTCGCGTCAGGGAAAACTGGTCCTGGTCGAGGCGCTCGGCCGCGGCACCAACGACCGCTACACCGTCAAGCGCTATCGCAGCCAGAAAGTCCAGAATCCCGACGGCTCCTGGACTCACGAGCGTATCCGCTTGGAGCCGCTCAACCCCGCGTTCGAAGCGTGGGATTTGTCGCCCGAGGAGGATCGCTACCGGATCTTCGCGGAATTTGTCACGGTTCTGGATTAGGGCAATCTGTCGGCATTCAACATTCAGCGGTCAGCTTACGGTTGGATGCGGTCTCCGAATGCTGACCGCACTGCTTCAGAAGCTGAAAGCTGATCGCTGACAGCTGAAAGCTATTGTTCGCGTCGCCAGATTCCCAACACCGATTTGCCCGCCCGATAGCCCAATAGCGGATCGAGCAAGCGCGACATGGGAACCATCGTCCGATCCCAGGTTTGAATCTGCCCATGGCTGGGATGGCTGCTGTTCAAGAGAACGCGATTGCCCAGCGAAGCCGCAAGACCCACGGAATCCAGGTAAATCAGCTTCTCCACTCGCAGTTCCTCGGGCGCCGCAGCGGCAAGCGTTCGCCGGGTATACCGCCGGAAATGGCCAATCGCCCGATCGAATGGCGTGAACAGCCACGGATGAGCGGGCGCCAGCACAATCACGCAACCGTCCGGATTCAGGAGATCGGAGGCGCGGCGCAGTTCCCCGCAGTCGTCTTCAATATGCTCCAGCACATCGAGGTACAGGATGGCGTCGAAGCACTGGTCGCGCAAATCTTCCAGGGTACCCGCCACGGGTTCGAATCGGGAATCGGGAATCGAAGCGCGCAGCCGTTTCAGAAGATCGCGGTCGGGTTCCAGGCAGGTCCAGCGATGGAAGTCGAAAGGAGCGAAGATCGGGAGGTTGGCGCCAATGCCCGCGCCGACTTCTAGCACGTCTCCGCGAAGATACGGCGCTATATGGCGCGCAAAATAAGTTTTCCACCTCACCGCGTGGGCGAAGATGTCGAGCTCACTTCCGGCGTAGGTGAATTCAGCCACGGGCGGCGCCCACTCGGGCAATGGATTCGACGCGATCAATGAAAAAGGCGGCGTCGCGAATGGGAAGAAAGCTGGAGGCTGCGCGTCCGCTCGCGATGATGAAGACCAGCGCCAACGACACGATCAGAGCCGGCGCCAGCACGACCAGCAGCAGCGCCCCGGCATAGGGCAGCCAGGCGGGAATCGCCCAACGGGCGAAGAAATGCAGCGCCGCGACGAGGGCCGCGGCCAGTACGGCCGCCACCGTGGCGCCCACCGACGCCGCCAGCAGTCGTGCGGCCACTTGATCGCTGAACACCGAGATCGCGCTGAAACCATGCACCAGCAGCGAAACGAAATTCATCTTCGACCGCCCCGCCAGGCGCGATCCGCGAGCCAGAGGAATCGAGATATGAGGAATGCGCGTCCGAAAGATCGCCGCTGCGTAATGATTCCACAACTCCGGCGATACCATCAGCGTTTCCAGGGCTTTGGGCGGCAGGACGCTGAAGTTGCCGACGCGCACCGCAACGCCGGTCAGCATCTTATGCAGCACCCGGTAGGCCCGATAGAAGAATTGGAACGATGCGCTCTCCAGGCGTTTCGCGCGCGCCGCGAAAACCACCTGGCCGCCGTCGCGGGCCGCAAAAACCTCCAGCAGCGCCGGGATATCCTCGGGCCGATCCTCACCGTCGCCGTCCATCACCACCACCGCTTCGATTCCGCGCCAGTTCTCATACACGTGAACCAGGCCCAGCGCGATGGCGCGCTGATGGCCGAGATTGCGGCGCAGATGAAGAATCGAAATGTCCGAGAGGTTGCGGAGACCGCTGGGCCAATCGCGCTCGGGTCCGTGGGGCGATCCATCGTCCACGAACAAAATCCGCGCGCGGCAGGAAATCGAATCGAGCGCCCGGTCGATCCGCGCGAGCAGCGCTTGAGCCGCCGTCCAATCGTCGTAGACGGGCAGAACGATTCCAATCTGTCGAATTTCCGAAAGCGGCACCGCTAGACCCGAGTTCTCAGGGTAACCCGGACCCATCGCCCCTTGCAGTTTTAGCGCTGAACGCCTGAACGCCGCCTGGTGGTGCAATTTCCACCCGGATTTGAGTGTCCGTTCCCGCTTGACATTTGCCTATGCAATTGCATATCTTACGTGCGCTACGATGGCTGTGCATGCGAACGGCTTCCACTGGGATGAGGGCAATCGCGCCAAGTGTGAGAAGCACGGGCTTTCCGTTTCGGCTATTGAAAACCTCTTTGCCCGTCCGCTGGCCATTCTCCCGGATGCGACCCATTCGCGGCAGGAGCGCCGTTTCCGGGCTATAGGCCGAACGGAAAAGGGCCGAGGTGTGTTCATCGTTTTCACACTTCGCTACAAAGGTGACGAAATGCTAATCCGGCCCATCAGTGCCCGTTACATGCACAAGAAGGAGATAGAGAGCTATGAAAAAGAAAATCCCGACGTTCAAGAGTGACCGCGCGGCGGCAGCTTTCGTCGACAAGGCCGACCTGACACAATACGACCTGTCCGGAGCGCACTTGACACGCTTCGAGATCAGGCCGAAAGACAAATCGATCAATCTGCGTTTGTCTGAGGAACTTTACAACGCCGTCCGCAAGCGCGCTGCCCGCGCGGGCGTCCCCTATCAGCGTTTCATTCGCTTAACGCTGGAGCAAGCCATCGGCGGCCCAAAATAGAACAAGCTTTTCAAAATGGGGAAGTGTCTGGACAGCTTCACGCCTTCTTCGAGCGGCGGAGAAGGATGAACAGCACCGCCACAAGAGCGACCGCGCCCACTACCAGATGCCACGTGTGACTCTTCAGCCAGGGCCAGCCCTGGTCGCCTAATACCGCTCCTAAATAAGCCAGCGCAAAATAACGCGGAACGCGGGCCGCGGCCAGGGTGAGGAGAAACATAAGCCGGCTCACGCCCAGCGCTCCCGCGCAGCCCACGAAAAACTTGAATGGGAGGCCGGGAATGGGTACCAGCGCGGTAACGAAAACGGTCGCGAGACCGTAGCGATTGAACCATTCGGTTAGCTTCGCGCGGCGGGGCCCGGCGCGGCGCGCGAGCAACGCTTCGCCCCCCCGGCGCATGATCTCGAAAAAGACGGCCGTACCGCCCAGCGAACCGAGGATCGCTAATAGCGCGCACAACGGCGCTTGCCCCGGCCGCGTGGCGGCGATGAACACCAGCAGCAGATCCGTACCGCCCGGATTGGGGACGCCGAGCGACTCCGTCAGGGCGAACAATCCTACGCCCAGCGGTCCCCAGGAAGTCAGAAGGTTGTAGAAGCGGTGCACGGGCTAGTGGGGGAGCATCTCGAGCAATCCGGTTTCGTCAATCACTTCAATTCCCAGCTCGCGAGCCTTGTCCAATTTTGATCCGGCTTCTTCCCCAGCCACGACATAATTCGTTTTGCGGCTTACCGATCCCGCCACTTTTCCTCCCGCCCGCTCGATGCGTTCCTTGGCTTCTTCGCGCGCGAGCGTCGGCAGCGTGCCGGTCAAAACGAAGGTGCGCCCGGCCAACGCACCGCTCGCTTTTCGCGTTGACTGGTATTGAAACGGCAGTCCTTCGGCCCGCAGCCGCTCCATCAGATCGCGATTGTGTTTCTCATGGAAGAATTTCCGGATGCTTTGCGCGACCTTTGGCCCCACTTCTTCGGCGCGCTGCAATTCTTCTTCGCCAGCTTGCGCAATCGCGTCCAAATCGCCGAAAGCCTCGGCTAAAAATTGCGCGGTGCGCTCACCGACGAAGGGAATGCCCAGGCCGTTCAAGATCCGCGGCAGGGGACGCTCGCGGGACGCATCGATATTGGCGATCAGCTTCGAGGCGGACTTTTTGCCCATTCTCTCCAGTTCCATCAACTGCTCCGCCGTCAATTGATACAGATCCGCGATGTTGCGCACCAGCCCGCGATCCACAAGCTGATTCACCAGCGCCTCGCCCAGCCCGTCTATGTCCATCACGCCGCGCGCGGCGAAATGCAAGATCGATTCTTTCAATCGCGCGGGGCAATTGGTGTTGACGCAGCGGCTGGCGGCCTCGCCCTCCACACGCGCGATTTCGCCTCCGCAAACCGGACAATGGCTGGGCATGCGGAAGGCGCGGCGATGTTCGCCCGGCTTCACGACGCGCACGACGTGGGGAATCACGTCGCCCGCGCGCTCCAGCAGCACGGTGTCGCCCGAATGGACGTCCAGGCGCGCGATCTCATCCTCGTTGTGCAAGGTTGCGCGGGAAACGGTCACGCCGCCGACGTTCACAGGTTTCAGCACGGCGGTGGGGGTGAGCACTCCGGTGCGGCCCACATTCACCGTGATATCTTCCACCACCGTTTCGGCCTGCCGAGCCGCGAACTTATACGCGATGGCCCAGCGCGGCGCCCGCGCAGTCCAGCCCAGGCGGTTCTGTTGTTCCACCGAATCGACTTTCGCCACCACGCCGTCGATTTCGAACGGCAACGACTCGCGCCGCTCAGTCCAGTGGCTGCAGAACTCGAGTAACTCTTCGATATCCGCGCACCGCTTACGCTGCAGACTGACTTTGAATCCCATCTCCTTCAACGTCTCCAGCGCTTCCCATTGCGTGGCGCAAACCGGCGCGCCATTTTCGATGAGAAAGTAGGTGAAGTAGTCGAGCTGGCGTGAGGCGGTGATGGACGGATCCAACACGCGCAGCGCGCCGGCGGCAGCATTGCGCGGATTGGCGAAAGTCCGCTGGCCCGCCGCCGCGCCCTCCGCGTTCAGTTTCTCGAACGCCTTCCGCGTCAAGACCACTTCTCCGCGCACCTCAAAATTTCCGGAGCGCTTCAGCGTGTGCAAAGGAATGGAGCGGATGGTGCGCGCGTTTTCGGTGACATCCTCGCCCACGAATCCGTCGCCCCGCGTGAGCGCGTGCGCAAGGCCGCCTTTCTCGTAAAGCACTGCCATGGAAAGACCATCCAGCTTCAATTCGGCTACGTAGGCAAACGGCTCGCCTTTCAGCAATCCCCGGACCCGGCGATCGAAATCGCGCAATTCCCCCTCGCCCATGGCGTTGTCCAAGCTCAGCATGGGACTGGAATGGCGCACCTTGACAAATCCTTCGCGCGGCTTGCCGCCCACGCGCTGGCTAGGAGAATCCGGCGTGATCAACTCCGGATGCTGGGCCTCCAGAGCCTTCAGCTCGCGCATCATCGCGTCGTATTCGGCGTCGGAGATTTCGGGCGCGTCCAAAACGTGATACAGGTATTCGTGATGGCGCAGTTGTTCGCGAAGTTTTTCGATTTTCTGGGCGGCGGAGGTCACTGGGCGTTATGATGGATGGATAAAACGGTATCGTCAGCCGGTCCTCATATACAATCCCTATGCAGGCAAGATCCGCCGGGACCGCGAGCGCATTCTTCAAGCTACCACCGCCGCGCTGACCTACGCGGGCTGCGCGGCGCCGCGCATCGTTCCCACCGACGCGGCGGGACACGCCACCGCCTTGGCGCGCGAAGCCGCAGCTTCCGGCGCCGATCTAGCGCTGGTGCTGGGCGGCGACGGCACCGTCAATGAGGCGGCCAACGGACTGGCGAATTCCGACGTTCCCTTGGGTGTGTTGCCGGCCGGAACGGCCAATGTGCTCGCTCACGAATTGGGCTTGAGCTCGCGACTGGGGCGCGCCCTCCAGCGCCTGCCGCATTACCAGGCCAAGCGCATCGCGTTGGGCCGGCTAATCAACGGAACACAGGAGCGCTATTTCGTGTGCATGGCCGGCGCGGGCGTGGACGCCAAAATCGTGACGCTGGTGGACCCCGTTTTCAAAGATCGCGCCGGGCAACTCGCCTATTGGTCGGCGGGAATGTCGCAGCTTTGGGGGCGATTGGAGCCGTTCGATGTTCGAGTGAACGGATGCGTGCATCGCTGCGGCTTTGCGCTGGCCAGCCGCGTGCGCAACTACGGCGGTGAGATGGAAATCGCGCGGGGCGCATCGCTCGATCGCGAAGATTTCGAGATCGTGCTGTTCGAGGGTACCCATCCTCTGCGTTACGTCGGCTATCTGTTGGGCGCTTGTTTCCGGCAGGTGCAAAAGATGCCGGGCGTGCGCACCCTGCGCGCTCGCTGCGCGGAAATCGTGTCCAGCACACACGTGCAGATCGACGGAGAGTACGCCTGGCGCGCGCCTTCGCGCGTGGAAATCGCCCCTGACGCTCTGACCATGCTGATGCCGCCTCCATCGGCCGGGTAGCCGGGATGGATAATCTCACTCATACCCTCACCGGCCTGATGCTGGCGCGCGCGGGACTGGTCAAACCCGCTCAGCGCGGCGGAGCCCTGGCCCTGATGCTCGCGGCCAACGCGCCCGACATGGACGTGTTCTGGTCGGGGTTCCCGGGAGGCCTGCGTTACTTCGAGCATCACCGCGGAATCGCGCATTCCCTGCTGCTTTCGCCGCTCATCGCGCTGGTGGCGCTGCTTCTGGCGCGTCTAATCCGGCGCGCTTCCCTCGGCTGGCGAATCTATTTCGCTTGTTGGATTGGCGTGCTGAGTCATCTGGCGCTGGATTTGACCAACGTCTATGGCGTGCGTCTGCTGCTGCCGTTTTCCTCCCGCTGGTTTCGCTTGGATACCACCGATATCATCGATCCGTGGATCTGGCTGATCCTGCTGCTGGCGGTAGCGGCGCCGGCACTGGCGGGTTTGGTGAGCTCGGAAATCCGCGGGCGCAAATTCGCCGGGCCAAAGTTCGCCTGGGCCTGGTTCGCGCTCATCGCCCTAGTCGGCTACGACAGCTTTCGGTTTGCGGCGCATGGCAGGGCGATCGCAGAAATGCGGGCGCGGGTTTATTCGGACACTCCACGTTTCGCCGCGTTGCCTCGGGGAATCGATCCGTTGCATTGGCGCGGGGTGGTGATCGCGTCCGATTTCGTCCTCACCACCGATATGAATTTGACCGAGGACTACGACCCGGAGGCTTTCGGTCACATCGATTATCCCGCTCCGGAATCACCGGCCATCGACGCGGCGAAGTCCACGCCGGTTTTTCAGACGATGCAGAAATTCGAGCAGCTTCCATTCTGGAAGGATTCCCCGGTGGGCGATGGGAAGCTGGTAGAGATGATCGACCTCCGCTTCGGTACTCCCCAGCGCCCGGGTTTTGCGACGGCCCAGGCGCTGGTCGGCGCGGATGGCCGCGTGGAAGAGGCAGGGCTGGCGTTACTGCGGCTGAGGTGAGCCGCGCGGCAACTACATCATCGGAACCGGCTGCTACATCATCGGAACCGGCTGCGCCTTGCGAATCTCG
Source organism: Bryobacteraceae bacterium (assembly GCA_036521975.1). Classification (GTDB taxonomy): domain Bacteria; phylum Acidobacteriota; class Terriglobia; order Bryobacterales; family Bryobacteraceae; genus Palsa-187. The sequence continues at coordinate 3,386 of DATDGT010000048.1, read as the reverse complement.
TGGAGCAGGCGCTCAGCTTTCAGGCGGACATCGCGCTGTGCGATTGCGGCGATCGCTTCTTCGGCCATCTCCAAACTGAGTTCGTACTCCAGCGGCATTGCGCCCAACAGATATGTGCGGGCAGCTTGGAGATGCTCTTGAGCGCTGGGGCACTCTGCATCTTCCGGCGCGTCGCCGATCAGTTCCAGCAGTTCGTCCAATTTTGCAAGTTGCGGTTCCATGCCGCGCGCCACTTTGGGATCGAATCCTGCGACCATTTCGCCTCCTCTATTTGGGCGATGCCGGGCCCGAAATGGTCGTTACATTGTGCGATCCGTGGGGGTGGGCCTGGGAGTTTCTACATTTCGTGCGGTTGGGTTGGGCAAGATGGTGGCACATGCTTTAGCCTGTCTAGCTGCGATCGATGGTCGCGGAGCGAAATTCTTGAGAGCAGATGGAGGCAGAATGAATCAGAATGAACCAGAATGAAGGTGAAATGGGGCTTTCATGCGGCCGCGATCGATTGATCGCGGAACTTAACGATGGAATGCTTGAATGTTCCACGTGGAACACTGGGCCGCGATGAATTCATATACGTACGCTGTCGGCAGACGGCCATCGTGCCGATGTTGACTTAAATGGGCCTGAGGCGGAAATACCCTTTCGGCTGTTGCGCGCTCCCGCGAATTTCGGGTTTCAATGGGGCGGTGATTAACTTTGCAAACGCAGCCGCCAGCGATGGGCAGCGCGTAATCCGCGTGCTATCCTACGGCTTTGCCTATGTACGCAGTCATCGAAACTGGGGGGAAGCAGTATCGCGTCGCGCCCGGCGAACCCGTTGACGTCGAAACCGTTGCCGGCGACGTGGGCACGGAAGTGGAAGTCGGCCGCGTGCTTGCGCTGGTCGACGGGGAAAACGTAAAAGCCGGAGAAGCGGCCGCCGGCGCGCGAGTCAAAGGAACCATCCTGGCTCACGGCCGCGGACGAAAGACGATCGTCTTCAAATTCAAGCGCAAGAAGCAATACAAGCGCACCATCGGCCATCGCCAGAACTTCACGCGAATTCAGGTGAACGAGATTGTGGGGAACGAATAATGGCGCACAAGAAAGGTCTGGGAAGTTCTAAAAACGGCCGCGATTCCAACTCACAGCGCCTGGGCGTGAAGGCGTTCGGGGGGCAACTGGTTCCCGGGGGGTCGATCCTGGTGCGCCAGCGCGGTACCCGCATTAAGCCCGGCGTCAACGTTGGGCTGGGCAAGGACGACACGCTCTTCGCAAAAATCTCCGGCGTCATCGAGTACCGCGACCGCGGCCGCCACGGCAAATTCGTCAGCATTCGCCCGGCGGAATAACGCCCGAGGGAATAACCCGATTCCTTGTTCATCGACGAAGCTGTGATCTCCGTCAAAGCCGGCGATGGAGGCAACGGCTGTCTCGCATTCCGGCGCGAGAAATACGTTCCTAGGGGCGGACCGAGCGGCGGCGACGGTGGCCGCGGCGGAGACGTGGCTCTGGTCGCGAGCCAGCACTACAACACCCTGCTGCATCTGCGTTTCAATCCCGAGCACCGCGCCGAGCGCGGCCGCCACGGAGAGGGCAGCAACAAAAAAGGCCGCGAAGGCGCCTCCCTTGAAGTCGCCGTCCCCGTGGGTTCCATTGTTCACGATGCGGAAACCGGCGAGATCCTGCATGATTTCACCGAGCCGGGCGATTCCTTCACGGTGGCGCGGGGCGGGCGCGGCGGGCGAGGAAACGCCCGCTTCGCCACTTCCACACATCAGGCTCCCAAGGAGCATGAGCCCGGTCAGCCGGGTGAGGAGCGGCGCCTGCGGCTGGAGTTGAAGCTGCTGGCCGATGTCGGATTGGTAGGATTCCCCAACGCCGGAAAATCCACGCTCATCTCGCGCATCTCCGCCGCGCGACCGAAAATCGCCGACTACCCCTTCACCACGCTCGAACCGAATCTGGGTGTGGTGAGCCTGGACGACCGGCGGACTTTCGTCGTGGCCGATATTCCGGGTTTGATCGAAGGCGCGCATTTGGGCCACGGTCTGGGAACGCAGTTCCTTCGCCACATCGAGCGAACGCGCGTGCTCGCTCACCTAGTGGACGTGTCGGACGCAAGCGGGCGCGATCCCGTCCACGATTTCGAAGTGGTGATGGAGGAGCTGCGCAGCTTCTCGGAGGATCTGGCGAACAAGCCGATGTTGGTGGTGGCCACCAAGATTGATGCGGCACAATCGCCCGAACGCGTGGCTGCGCTGCAACGACTGGCTCGCAAGCGCCATCTTCCGTTCTTCAAGATTTCCAGCGTGACCGGAGCCGGCATCGCGGCGCTGAAGCGCGCCATGGCGAAAGCGGCGCTACCGGCCGCGGCGTGACTTCCAAAGCGACGGTGTTGTTCTCGAAATCGATGGTGAACGTAGCCATTTAAGGCTTCTGCCTCGCTGCTTGTATCTAGCTGCCATCACAGACATCGCTCTTGTTTGGAAGAAAGCAAGGCAAATCGAAGAGAATAGGGGCGAAGCTAGTGAGGAGTAGGGCGAAGCCAGCGTGAGCTAAACAACACCCTCCACGCGGTCGATCTGATTTAGTTATGGCAGGGGAAGAACCATCTCCTCGGTTCGGACGTGGAAAGTTGAACGCGGGATTCTACTGAGTAAACTCCCTCAAATGCCAAATCTTTCGAGAGAGTCTGCGATAGCCTTTGCGAGCCAGCTTCGGTCTGCTCGTCTCGCTGCATTAGGCGACGCTGAAGCGTTCGATGGCATCATTCACGTCGTCGAACGAATTGGAAGCTACCTCTCAAAAGAGAGACTGGGTGATCGGGGAAAAGACGGCAGTCTTAATAAATATAGAGAAGATCTCACCGATCTCGCAATCAACTCCGGAGTGACTATAGAAGCTGACGAGCAAATTGTGTCAACGCCATTCGAACGACTTTACGATTTCGTGAGGGTGGCTCGGAATGACGCGTTACACCAGGGCGTCTTTGCTCGGCATCTAACGGAACATGCGATCCAACTAGCAATCGTCTTGGAGGATGCGTTGACACGTTATTTTGATCTTGTAGTTACAGATTTCATGATTAGAAATCCGATTTGCGCAGAACCATGGCAGCCAGTCAGCTTCATCCGGCAACAGTTGCTCGCGAATTCATATTCATACTTGCCCGTTTTTATTGATGACAATTGGCGGCTTGTTTCCGACGCAGCAACGGCTAGGTTTCTAGGGCCTGAGAGAAATGGAGAGGCACGCAGAAGGCGGCTAGCCTATCTTTCGCAGTTCGCAGGGGTGGCGAGGTGTAAGTACTTCAGAATCAGTAGGAGCACCTAAAAGGTCTTCACCACAAAACAGACTTTTCCGGGGAGGACGGCGCGACTTGCGAAGACTTCATGCGCGGCGGA
>DATDGT010000047.1:0-45151 GCA_036521975.1 Bryobacteraceae bacterium | reverse complement strand
CGGTATTGCTGTGCCGCGGCCCTGTACAGCGGCGCCGCTTGCGGTGAGAGCTTCACGTTGACGGTCTTGCCGCTGGCCTTGTAGGTCAGTTCGAAGTAGGGGCCGTGGCGTTTGGTGGCATCGGAGGCACACGCGCACCCGGCTTTGCCACATTTCATCATCCGCTTCAGAACCGTACCTTTGCAGAAATATTCGATCTGCGCGAGATCCCGACGGAGTTCCAGGAAGCGTTGCGCGTGGCGTTCGAGGGCGGTCATCGGTTGGGTGGGGACACCTCGACTTTGGGAAACAGAAACGCGTGACATTGTTCTTACGGTTATATTACCGTAAGAATATGGCGACTGCAACTTCTTTCTTGGTTGACTCCACTCCGGCGTGGATTGAGTTCTCTCTGCTGGAGTCCTGGCTGGCATCCTCCAGCGCCCTCCAACTCCCGCTCCACCAAATCGAGTCCCAGCAACAGGCCAAAGGCCGTGAGGTCCAACGCCTGCTCCTCCAAGCCCACTTGCAACATCGGGGCAATGGAGATGTGGGACTCGCCTTACAACTTCAGCAGCCAGACGGTGTGGCGCTCTATTCTCACCGCCGTTTGAGCAGCCGCTCCCTGACCACCGTCTTTGGAACCGTGGAACTGGTCCGTATGGGCTACGGCCGGCCCGGCGCATCCGGCCTCTTTCCGCTCGACAGGGCGCTGGCCTTGCCGGCGCGCTCGTTTTCCTACGAACTCCAGCGGCGTTTGGTCAAGGCCGCCGTACAGAACCCGTTTCTGGAATCAGTGCAAACCATCGCCGAGTTGACCGGCGTGGCCGTCTCCAAACGTAGTCTGGAAGAGATCTTACCCGATGCGGCTTGCGACTTTGACGCCTTTTACCAGCAGCGCTCGGTGACCTCCGCCTCCGGTGCGATCCTGGTGGCCGCCGTGGACGGCAAGGGCATTCCCATGGTCAAGCCGGGCGGAGCACTACCCCATGCACGGCTGACCAAAGGGCAGAAGGCCAATAAGAAACGCATGGCCACGGTGGCCACCGTCTTCACTCGTGCGCCTTGGGTGCGCACACCGCAACAAGTCATCGAAAGTCTTTTCCCCACCTCACGCCCGGCATCCGGTGAGGCTCCGCCTCCCCCACGGCCGGAGAACAAGCGGGTCTGGGCGAGCTTGCTCAAGGGTAAGACCGGCGTGATCCAGGAGGTGGCCGAAGAACTGGATCGCCGCGATCCTTTGCGATCCATGACGCGCCTGGCCTTGACGGATGGGGAGCGCGCCCTGCAAATTCGAGTGAGCAAAAACTCAACGTCACCCTGATTCTGGATCTGATCCACGTACTGGAGAAACTCTGGAAGGCCGCTTATGTCTTTCATCCAGAGGGCAGCCTGGACGCCGACCTTTGGGTCATCAACCGTACCTTACGAGTTCTGTTTGGCGAGGTTGGCCAAGTCGTCAAAGGCATCCACCAGAGCATCACCAAACGCGGCCTGTCCGGTCCAAAACGCAAGACGCTTAATGCGGTGGCCAACTACCTTTATCGCAACCGCACTCGCATGCGCTACCACGAATACCTCGCCAACGGCTGGCCCATCGCCAGCGGCCCGGTCGAAGGTGCCTGCAAGAACTTGATCAAAGATCGCATGGAACGCTCGGGAATGCGCTGGACCGAGCAAATGGCCGAAGCCATCGTCCAACTTCGAGCCGTGTACCTGTCAGGAGACTTTGACCGATACTGGCAATTCCACATCGAGCAGGACCAACGCCGCCTCTACCCCGGCGTCTGGACCGTCGTTCCAAAGTAGCCACACCCATTTCTTTTCAAGAAGTTAAGAGCCACCGAAGGGCCTCGCATTTGGCAAGAGCGATTATCGATTCGCCCGCCAGATCCCGTTGTGCGAAAGTGTGCTTCAGTGACCTGCAGGGCCGGGACGTCCTCAGGAATTGCACCAATGAGTCCATCCCCTGCTCTCACCCGACGCGCGCGATGCAGCGAAATCCGATGTGGCTAGTGGAGGTGTCCACGGGATGCGGAAAGCGCGCCGCGGGACGATAGCGCCGGCAGTAGTTCGGCGCGCACAGATGCGACCCTCCCTTGAGAACTTTGCGAGGAATCTTGATTCTTTCCGCGGGATCATAACTTCCTTCTTCAGGGCCGCCCCGCGGATTTTTGGGCATGCAGCAAGCTTTCATAGCGTGCGAGGGAAACCCTGCGGAGAACCAGTCGGAGGTCCATTCCCAAACGTTGCCGATCATGTCCACGAGTCCGTAGCCGTTCGGAGGGAATGCTCCGGCCGGAGAGGTCCGCTCATATCCATCGAGACGCAAATTTCGCCAGGGAAACTCCCCTTGCCAAAAGTTCGCCATCATCACGCCGTTCGGAGCAAGCTCATTCCCCCAGGCGAATTCCGCTCCATCGAGTCCCCCGCGCGCTGCGAACTCCCACTCAGCTTCCGTCGGAATTTCCTTGCCGGCCCACTTCGCGTACGCAAGGACGTCTCGCCAGGCGACGTGCACGACGGGATGGTCTTCGAGTCCTTCAAGGGAGCTGCCGGGCCCGAGAGGCTTCCGCCAGTAAGCGCCGTGCACGAAGCTCCACCAACTGCAAAGCTGATGATCCACGGGACCGGATGGTTTGTTGAACACGAGTGACCCAGGGCGGAGCATTTCCGGCAGCGCACCCGGATAGTCGGCCGCGCGCGGGGCAATTTCCGCGTACGTGACGTAACCGGTTGATTCCACGAAAGTCCGAAACTGCTGGACGGTGACCGGCGCCCGGTCCATCCAGAACCCGTCGACATGGACGCGGTGCGCGGGTGCTTCCTCTGGATAGTGTTTGTCTGATCCCATTTGGAAATCGCTGCCTGGAATCCACTGCATGTCCGGAAAAGGCGCCTTCGACGAGGTGTGTTGGAGAACCGTGATTGCCTGGGACATTCGGGCGCACTCCTTGCTCTTCGGCAACACTCGATAGAGCTGCTTGAGAGCGCTTGGATTCATTAAATTTCCCACCGGCGCAAATAACGAAAATCCGCGCACATCAGGACCCCATCGAGGGTGTGACGATTCAATCCGCAGGGTAGGAAGTGCGCGTGCGGAACACTTACTTATTTACGTGGGTGCCGCCCGCTGTGCTCGCTGCGGCGCACGGACAGTTCCTTTCCCGCGCCGCCGTTGCATTCATTGGCGATTACGCGACGAATATTTTAAAAGAACTGGGCCCACAAAACAGCATCGGAAGGATGACCGTACGGTCAAGGCGGAAGGAGCATAAGATGGCAGGACAGAAAAAACCGAACATTCTGATTATCTGGGGCGACGATATCGGCTGGTTTAACGTCAGCGCCTATAACCACGGCGTCATGGGATACCGTACTCCCAATATTGATCGCGTCGCGAAGGAAGGCGCGATGTTCACCGACTGGTACGGGCAGCAGAGTTGTACCGCCGGCCGGGCAGCGTTTATTACGGGTCAGAATCCGATTCGCACGGGCCTGACCAAGGTGGGGCTGCCTGGGGCGAAGATTGGCTTGCAGTCGGAGGACCCGACAATCGCCGAATTGTTGAAACCCATGGGCTACGTCACAGGTCAGTTCGGGAAGAACCATCTTGGGGATCGCGATGAGTTTCTTCCGACCGTTCACGGTTTCGATGAGTTTTTTGGCAATCTTTATCACCTGAACGCGGAGCAGGAGCCGGAAAATCCGGACTATCCCAAGGATCCCGAGTTTAGGAAGAAGTTCGGGCCGCGCGGAGTTCTTCACAGTTGGGCAAATCCTGACGCTACGCAAAAAATCGAAAACACCGGACCGTTGAATACCAAGCGTATGGAGACGATCGATGAAGAGTTCCTGGACGCCAGCCTGAAATTTATCGAGAAGGCGAATGCAGACGGGAAGCCTTTCTTCGTGTGGTGGAACTCTACGCGGATGCACGTCTTTACGCATCTCAAAAAAGAGTCCGTGGGCAAGACGGGTCTCGGACTTTACCCGGATGGTATGGTCGAGCACGATGGGCACGTGGGCAAACTGCTCGATAAACTGGACGAGCTCGGTATCGCGGACAACACGATTGTGATGTACTCCACCGACAACGGCGCTGAGGTGTGTACCTGGCCGGATGGCGGCGCAACTCCATTCCGTGGCGAGAAGGATACCAACTACGAAGGCGCCTGGCGCGTTCCGTGCGCGATCCGCTGGCCGGGCGTGATCAGACCGGGAACCATCTCGAATGAGATTTTCTCGCACATGGACATGCTGCCGACTCTACTCGCGGCCGCTGGTGAGCCCGACGTTGTCGAGAAGCTCAAGGAGGGTCATAAGGTCGGGAAGAAGACGTTCAAGGTCCATATTGACGGCTACAACATGATCCCGTTCTGGAAGGGCGAGGTGAAAGAGAATCCCCGTAAGGGCATTATGTACTGGAGTGACGACGGCGATCTCATGGCGTTGCGCGTAGGCAACTGGAAGGCTCATTTCCTCGAGCAGCGCAATTTAGGCGTGGCCGTGTGGCAGGACCCGTTGGTATCCCTTCGCATGCCTAAACTCTTCAATCTGAGGAGTGATCCCTTCGAGAGGGGCGAGGAGGCTATATTTTACGGGAAATGGATGGCGGACCGCATGTTCGTTCTGGTTCCCGCTCAGGCGATCGTCGCCGAGTTCCTCAAGAGCTTTGAGGAGTTCCCGCCGCGCCAGAAGCCGTCCAGCTTCAGCATTGACGAGGCTCTGGAGAAGGCCCGCGAGCACGCGAAACAGCTAGCCGGGGACACGGGGGGTGGCCCGAAATAAGATCAAGCACTCGATTTCGTTAGGTTTGGCTAGAAGCAGTGAAATGGCGGGCGCACCACATGGCCCGCCATTCTTTTAGCAGCCCGCCTTTCTTTTAACAGAAAGAAAGGCGCCTTTTCGAAACACGTCTGCGGATTGCTAACATTGTTCCGATAAACGCTGCGTCAGGTTGATCGCGACCGATGAACGCGGAACGGAGTAGTAGTAGTAGGGCAATCATGCAAGATCCAACGACACAATCTCTCCTGGAAACGGTGAGAAAGGTCAACCAAATGGTGCGAAAAGCGCGGTCCGGCGAGCCACGAATCGAGGATTATTTGCGCGCAATTAGCGCGGACCCCGCGACGGAGTGGTTTACGGGATTGTTGCGCGAAAAAAACGAGGAGCTGGAGAGTGAGCGGAAGCACTCGGACCGGCTCACAGGCGCCCTCAGGCGATGGGCGCGGCAACGGAACGCCGTTGGATCCAGGCAATCGGACGCAGACTCTCAACTCCTCGATTTTCTCCGTCAAGACGGGATCATCGAGGCGTAAAACGCTCCTCAGCCTCTGCCGGCCCTGAGTTCCGGCAAAACGTGACTCCCCGCGTGCAACATCCTCAGTTCGGAGCGTTCACCACGACGTAAGTCGTTTGCCCACCGCTGAATTGCGGCTGGTACCACGTGCTGCCGCACTGCTGATACGTAACATCGCCTACCGCAACTGGGACGCAGGAAGCGGGTACGGAATTCACCACAGAGCCGATCGCAGCGGCGGTCACCGCCGCTGCCGCGGTCACCGTAGCCGCGGCGGCTACCGGGTGATAGCAACACCCACCGCCATAGTAGCCACCGTAGCCACCGCCGGAATAGCCGCCATTTACGGTTACATCGCGATTGACATTCACATTCGTATTTTGGTTCACGTTGGCGTTGCGATTCACGTCAGCGTTGCGATTCACGTTAGCGTTGGCATTGCGGTTGACGTCGGCATTGCCGTTGGCGGTGCCATTGCGGTTGACGTCGGCATTGCGGTTGGCGATGTCACTACGGTTCGAGTTGGCGGCACGGTCGGGGCTGCGGTTGGAGCTTTGGGGCCGGTTAACGCTTTGCCGGGCTGAGGCGCGCCCTCCCCTCTGCGCCATAGAGGTCGACGCCAAAGACGTTGCGAGCGCCATACACGCCAGAACGTACACGAGCAAACGGAGTGTTGAGGACTTCATGGTTGAACTCCTATTGTTTGCCGGCAAAGACAATCTTACGGGTGCCCGCCGGAGGATCAAACGTAAACGCGTCCTCGTTGTACGAGGGGGCGAGGTTCCAGTTGAGGACTACCGTATATTGCGGCCGTGCCTCGTCCGTCGTGGTCGTCAGCACGAGCTTCCGGGGAAGTGGAAAATCACCCTGCTGGATCCACACCTGCCAATCCAAGCCTTCCTGACGGAATGCGTATTGCTCACAGGTCGCGTCCTGAGCATTGCTGGGGCCGAGATCGATTGCAGCCGTAATCTTCGGCCGCGTGAAACTTGGATCGCCCCACAGGAAAAGATCAACGAGCGGAAGCTGTAGGTCGAATTTCTCTTCCAGCACGTCGGCCAACTCCCTTATCGTGGCGGGCGCTGGAACTGTTGCATAGTAACCCTGGTCGCGGGCGAATAGGGTGAAACTCTTGCCATTAAAGAAATAGAAACTGGTGGCATTCTCTGCCTCCACCTCGGCCATGAGCCTGTCCGGGCGTCGGGCCAACAGCGTCACTTTCTTGCTGTTTTGGGATTTCAGACCGTCTGCTAAGACCGTCTCCGAAGTACTCTCGGACTCCGCTTCAAAGGCTCGCAGAGTACGGAGGTAGGCTCCCATCTTTTCAAGCGCCGCCATGGCAGCTGGCTCGAGTTCAGGAGCCGATTCTGGCGGCGCGGGCGCAGGCGTTGCCGCGCCGGCGAGCAGCATCGCTGCAGCCATCGTCATACAACGACGTCTCATTCGATTTACTCCTCTCCTTGAGGGTCTCGATGGGGACTTTGCTCCCCCAAACGTAAGATGTCAAATGCGGCGCGGCGAGTTTACTTTCCTACGGGGCTCATGCGGCTCACAACGAGATGTCACGCGGCTCGCGGATGTTCACGCACGCTCTGCAACGGGCGTGCCTCCCGGATAGCGGGCCGAGCGCCGTCGCATCCTGACATACGGGATCACCAGAATTGCGCGGAGAACCAGATAAATCACCACGGCGCCTGCAACCAGCTTCGTCTGGTCCGGAAAATTCTTGGCGATAGCGATCGCTACGCCCGGGTGCGCGGCCGACGTCGCAAGGGCGAGAACAGTGCGATCGTTCTCATCGGGCCCGCCGAGCAGGTGACCGGCGGCAAGGCCGGCGAAGATCATCAAAGCTAAGCCCAGGAGCAGACCTTCTCCGACGAGGGTCTGGAAGGCGGTCCAGGCGAACACGAAAAGGGGAAGTACGGCGCATACGAGCAAAACGTTGCCGAGCCTGGCGATGAGTCGTCCGAATTGTCGGGCATTATCGGGAAGCAGGCGGCCGGCGACGAGTCCGGCCGCGAGCGGCACGAGAATCGACCTTAGAACAATGGCTGCCGTTTCCCTTACGCTGAAGTTCAAATCACCGGGAAACGCCGAATCCATTACACGGACGATCAGCGGCACGATGATGATCGCCAGCACCGCCTGGGAAGCCAGAAGTCCCAGCACGTAACAATGCCGGCCGCCGCTCCTCAACAGAGACGAAGGAAGAATGGGCGGCACCGGTGTCGCGGCCAGGACCGCGATCGTGATCTCAACCGCCGGATGAAAAGTAAACGCCTTGATCATCGCGACCGCGACGCAGGGAACGATGACGTTGCGAGCGAGAACAGACCGGAACAGCAGCGACGGGTTGCGGAACAGGAACATCGCGTCCTGCCATGTCGCCGAGATCCCGATCGAGGTGACGATCAGAATGACGCTGATTTGCAGAACCAGGAGATCGAGCTTCACACCGTTCGTTTTGAGGAACTCTATGATCGATTCCATGCGGTTCCGCCACGTCTAAAAATCCGGGCGAGTGCACGAAGAAAGGAGGGGGAATGTAGCACCCGCCTGGTCGCTCTACTCTATCCATAGGACAGACTACTCGGTTTACGCTTGGATTCTTTATTTCGCGCGGTTGAGCAGGACCCGCAAACCATTGGTCCTTCGGCACGATCTCGGGCCGAGTGTTGCGATCCCAAAATGACCACGGTTCCCCAGCCCGCCCCAAGGGGCGAATACCGGTCGATCTGTTCTTCGGGGAGTGCCGGGAAAGCCCGGGGGAGTGTTTCCCGCGAACCAGTGACGTTCAACATACTTCGATCCTGCGCCTTACCTCAGTGCGGAAAGATACCACTACCGCTCTGGCTTACTCCAGCCTGAAAATGCTCCTGCTTGGCAAGACGAAATATGAAGTACCGAAACGGATGAAACGGTCCGATGTGATGTTCGAACTTGTGGCAAGCGCACAGCGAATGCGTTGTGCGCGTTAACTCCAATCGACCTGAGAGAGCACGACGGCCTCGATGGGCAAAGGCTAAGATGACGCTAAATTTAACGCGGCGAAACACAAAAAAACGCAAAAATAACGCAAAATAACGCGGGCGCTCACGGGTCGGCAGCTGAATCGGGAGCGGCTTACCTATTGTATTTAAGGGAGTTACGCCCAGATCAGGAGCCGAATCAGAAAAATAATATCCTGTGCTAGTTAACAGCTACAAACCGAGCGGGCGGCCGATCCTGGCCGCAGCCGCCTTTTGGGCGTTCGCTGTGAACCCCACGCGCTCGCGATTGAGCAAGTCCAGACGCTCATGGGCGATGCCGATCCTCGGATGACCACGAGGTACACGAGTACACGGGCGCCTCAGGCTGTCGCGGCCGTTCAGAAAATGCCCAGGCTGGTGACCGGGGGGGCCAAACCGAATTGAGTTTTTCTGTCTATTCAAATTCCATCAATGGCTGCTATGCTGATCAGAAGAAACAATGTCCGTTCAGCCTTCCAAGCCGTTGGTTGCGGGTTCGATTCCCTTCTCCCGCTCCCAGCTTGCGCTTCTCGTATACTGATCCCGATGGATCGCTCCCCCACCGAACTCTTCGTACGACTACGCCCCACCGGACCGTGGCGTGTTGGTGCCGATTCCGGCGACCGGGATCGAGTCGAGCGGATTTATCACAGCGATTCACTGTATTCAGCCGTTTCCATCGCCATGGCGCGGCTGGGGATGCTGGAGGAATGGCTCGCCGCTACCGCCACGGCCGCCGAGCCTGCCGTGCGCTTCAGTTCCTGTTTTCCATTTCATGGCGATACGATATATGTCACGCCGCCCAGGCATCTCTGGCCGCCGCCCCCATCGTCGAAGGTGCGCTGGAAAGGCGCGCGATTCGTTCCGCTTTCGCTGGTCGAATCGCTCGCCGGCGGCCAACCGGTTTCTGAAGAAGGATGGGCGGTGGATGGGGCGAGCGAAACCTTGATCGCCATGGGTACGCAAGGGCCGTTTCGCGTTTCCGTGCGATCGAGCGCGGCCGTGGATCGCGGCGGCGCGGGCGTGACTCCGCATTCGAGCGCCTGCCTGGAATTCGCCCCGAACGCCGGTCTGTGGACGACGATCCTGTTTACAGACGATGCCGCGCGCGAGATCTGGAAAGACCGCGTCGCCGGAGCGCTGCGCTGGCTCTCGGATTCGGGATTCGGCGGGGAGCGCTCGCGCGGGTGGGGGCACGCGGAGATCGAGTTTTCGGAGTCCGCAACGCCGCTCCCCCGTCACGAGGCGAATGGCGAAACGGGATGGTGGCTGCTTTCCTTGTTCTATCCCTCCGCGGAAGATTCGATCGATTGGAGCCGCGGCAACTACTCCGTCGTCGCGCGCGGAGGACGCGTTGAAAGCAGCGCGGGGTGGGGTCTGCCGAAGCGCGCCACGCGCATGATTGCCGAAGGTTCGGTACTGGCGAGTTCCCTCGAGCCGCGCGGCGCGGCTACGGACGTCGCGCCGGAAGGTTTTCCCCATCCGGTGTACCGATGGGGCCGCGCGCTGGCTCTCCCCATTCCACTCAAGCCCGAGCCTTCGAAGCCCGAGCCCTCGAGGATCAGCGCATGAAATATTGCATCACTTGTCTCACGCCCACGCTGGTGGGCGATGGCCAGAAGCTGGCCCCGATCGATTACATGGTGTGGCGCGATCACGTGAACGTGCTGAATCAGCGAAAGATTTTCAAGCTCCTGTCGAAAGGTCCGCGCCTGGATGGATATCTGGCGCAATTGAAAAAAGCGGATAAGCTCGATTTCGCCTCCTGGGGCGGCTTCGCACAGAACTTCGCCGGGAGGCGCATTCCCTTCGAACATTCCAGCGCCATCCCGGTTTGGGAGCGGGCGCGCGCCGAGCATCTGTTCATTCCCACTTTCGCCGCGTCGATTGCGGGACCCTACCTGCCCGCGACGGCGGTAAAAGGCGCACTACGCACAGGCGCGGTCTCCGAGCGCTGGAGCGAAAAAACCCTGCGCAATTTGGCCGAACGGATGGCGGGCGAGCGGGCTCCGCGCAACCCCGCGGCCAAATTGGAAGACGTTCCGCGAGCCAAGCGAGTCGCCGCGGCGGATTCCGCGCCGGCCGCTTATTCGGCGATGAGAATCTATCTGCTGCGCGTCGCCACTTTGGTGCCGCGTGGAGGGGACAAATTCGAGCTGGGGTGGAAATCGGCACGCGGGAACTCCGATGCCCGCCACATTGAAGAGAGCACGCCGGCGTTCGCGGAAATGGCCACGCCTGGAACCGCCTTCGAAGGAGGTTGGCACGAGGATTCGGCGCAAGACCGCATCCGTCTGTTTCAGGCTTCCAACCGCTTCGCCGCGGGCCAACTGGCCCGGCAGAAGCAATACGCACAGCGGACTGGGTTGGCCGGCGTGGGGGTGCTGGTGGAGGCGCTCGAGCAAAGGCTCGAAGAAATCTCTTCGCGGGAAAACATGTGCGTGTTGTCCATTGGTTGGGGCCCGGGGCTGCATTCCAAAGTCGCCTACCTTGAGACCGAAAACGAGGCGTACAAAAACGTGATCCGCGAATTCCCGTTCTACCAGCGCGCGATCCAATCGGGCTTGCCGTTTCCCAAGACGCGCCGGATTGTTTTCCAGAACGGCGAACCCTCCAGCTTGCCAGGCTGGGTGCAGTTGGAGCTTACATAGGCGCCTGTACATCCCGCGCACGGGCCAAGGTGCGCGCATCACGGTCTTCAATCTGGACACGCTTGCCCCGGTGGGCGAAATCGCCAATGCCAGCGCCCGGGGAGCCGCCGTTTCCACGAAGTCCGGCCATGCCTTGTTCCATCCGCGTTTAACGCGGGGGCCGTCGCTGAACGCTGATCGCTGAAAGCTGAAAGCCCGCATCCTCAAGATTTCGAGTGTTCATGGCTATGATTAGGTTTGTATGGAGCCCGGGCTGACGCGATTCGATTCTGTGCAAGCTTACTGGGACGCCGCCGCCGAGACATATCACCGTAATTTCAGCGGGACCCTTTCGGGGCGCTCCAATCGTCGCGCCGTCTGGCGTGCCTTGGATCGCACGTTCCAACCAGGCCAGCGCATCCTGGAGCTCAATTGTGGGACCGGGATCGACGCGGTTCATCTGGCCGCTCGTGGAATCCGCGTTCTTGCCTGCGATATCTCGCCCCGCATGGTCGAACTCGCCAGGCAACTGGCCGGCGATGCCAACCTCACCGATCTCTTGGAATTTCGGGTCCTGGAGAACGAAAATATTGAAACGTTAGTCACAGAAGGTCCCTTTGACGGTGGATTTTCTAGTTTCTCGGGATTGAACTGCTCGTCGGATTTGTCCGGAATCGCCAGACGCCTTGCACGCCTGCTTGCGGATGGCGCTTCTTTCATAGCGGGGATGACCGGGCGTTTGGCTCCCTGGGAGATCGCCTGGTTTCTGGCTCATGGTAAACCGGGCAAAGCATTTCGCCGATTGCAGCGGGATAGTCCGGACTTCAACGCTGGTCCCGTTCCGGTGCGGCATTACTCGGTCAGAGAGATTGTGTCTGTTTTCGCCCCCGGTCTTCGGTTGAAGCGGTGGGAGGGCTTCGGCATTGCCATGCCGCCATCTTACATGGAACATTGGAACCAGCGGTTTCTCGGAGCGGCCAACATGTTGGCGGCCGTGGATTGGCAGATCGGACCGCTTCCTCTGTTTCGAAACCTCGGGTACGGCGTCCTCTTGGAATTCGAGCGCGTTTGGAAAACGTGAGTTTGCTGAAGCGAGCGCGGAAGATTTTCCGCCGGATGGCGTTGGGCAATACCGACTTCCCACAACAGTGCAGTGTCGCGATGCCTGACCCGCAGGATGAGATCGGCGTGTGGCTCCATGGGGCGGGGCCGCCCCGCGACGTCACGGAGGCCCATGCGCCCGCTTGTGCGTCGCCCTTCACGGTTGGCATCGGCTTAGAAGACCCTCCTCGGGACCATGCATGCCTTTCGCTGCGGTTTTGCGAGCGATCTGGCCGGCGCCGGATGCTGGGCGAGATCGGTCTTCGCCACGCTGGCATCGTCGGAACAAGCGGTCCGCCCTTAGCCCTCTTTCAAGTCCGAAGCTGTCGAAATCGATGCTTGCCGTGGACGCGGCTGTGGGCGCACCACGTGTTCCGCGCTTATTTTCAGAGCCGCGGCGGGGGCGATCCTGATCTGCTAATGGACGCGCTAGCAATGCGCTCGATGATCGTTCTCTTTATCTCTCCCCGGCCTGTCGTGCTGGTCAGCGTGATGAACGGCGATACGGGGAATATCTTTCCCATGAATCTTTTGGGCCCGATCGGAAAAGGTTACATGGCCTTCGCCCTCAATAGCTCCAGGCAGGCCGCGCCATTGGTGGAGAAAGCCGGACGTGCGGTCTTCAGCAACATACCGTGGGAGTTCGCTGAAGTGGCCAGAGAGCTCCGCGGCAACCACCGTAGGAAATCGGTGCGGTGGGACGAACTCCCGTTTGAAGTCCGGGCGTCGGTATCGTTCGGTGTGCCGGTCCCGGCCGTTGCCCTTCGCGTGCGGGAAATGGAGGTCGAGGCGGTGCGCAAACTGGGAAGCCACACACTGTTCGTGGCGCGGGTGATTCACGACGAACTCTGCTCCGCTCGTCCACAATTCGCGATGATCCATGGGATTTACCAGGCGCGGCGGCTCAGAACGGGACTCTGGCGGCCGGATTCATGTCAAGTCACCTGAGTATCGGCTTAGACCTGCTGGACCACGGCAACGGCTTCGGAGCGCCGCCGGGCCCGCTTAGCCTCACGGCTGAGCACGCGATTCCACCACATCAGAACGCCGGTAATGAACAGTGCCACCGGCGTCAGCCCCAGCACGACCCACAGTGCCTTGGTTACGGCGTTCCATGCCGTTTTTGGCGGGGCAAAGTTACCGAAGTGGAGATACGTGAGCCAGCGGACGATTTTGTCGCCGGTCGAATAATGCGGCGGACGGCGCACGCGGCGGCGCGGCGGTGGCGGCGGGAGTTCGTCGGCGACGGCGATGAGCTTCGCACCTGAAAGGGCCCCTGAAAGAGTCGGCGCGGGGGCGGGCGCTTCCGTTACCAGGCGGTAGAAATCAAGCGGATAAAAGCGATTGATCTCTTTCTGAAACGGCGTCGGCCAGACCACGTAAATCCCGGTCACCGCCCACATGAATAAAAATGCAAACGTCCAGAAACCAACGGCGCTGTGGAGATCGAAATTGATCCGCTTCCAATTCGTTCTCCATTGGATGGTCATCCCACGGCGCCACGTCTTCGCGCCCGGCCACCAGATGACCATCCCGGTGAGCGATAGGAGGGTCAGAAGAATCGATCCTACGCCGTTCACAATCCGGCCCGTCGGTCCGCCCAGCAAGTTGGTGTGCAAATCCGACAGCCACGCCACCGTGCGGATCAGATCCGGAACCGACGGTCCCAAATCCTTGCCCGAGTATGGATCGAATAGGCGCTGCTTCTGTTTGCCCTTGCGTTCCATCCATATTTCGATGGCCTGATTCGGTCTCCTCGCTTCCCAGATGAACGTCACCAAATATCCAGGCCAGGCGCGATGGGCCGCTTCCTTGAGTTGTTCCTTGGTAAGCCGCGGGCCGGATGTATCGACAATGATCGGCTTGGGCGAATAGGCGCCGTAAATCTCGTTGCGGAAAACGATCGCGCTTCCGCTGACGCTAATGGCGAGGACGTACAGTCCCACCCCGATTCCCGTCCACAGATGGATTTGGAAAAGCGCGCGGCGCAGCCAGGTGTTCTGTGGCCGCCGCAGCCAATCCCGGACGAAGCTCATCGGGCGTAGTATCCCATATCGGCGAGCCGCGTGAAAGCTAGCCGGTCGCGGCCGCGCGCCCGTTGCCCGGCTAATGGAGCGAGAATGAAGATCATGGATCCCACTGGCGACTGGGACGATCCCCCGTTCCTGGAATTCCAGACGCCTCGACTGGAGTTGCGCGATCTACGGGCGGGCGATGAGGAGTTCCTGGCGCGGCTCGATTCCGATATGGCCGTGATGCAATATATTCATTCTGGACCCCTAACTCCCGAAGCGGCGCTGAAATACGCCCGGGTGCAAGTGGACACTGCCCCGTACCGGCGGAATTGGGACAAATGGATTGTCGTATTGCAGGACCGCGAGACCTCGGTGGGATGGGTGGAATTGGCGAAGCTCAGTCAACCCCGGCGGGACGACTTGGCCATCGGCTACGAGTTCGCACCTGAGCACTGGGGACACGGATACGCCACGGAAGCGGCCGGATGCGTGCTCGAATACGCCTTCACGGAGTTGGAGCTGGATCGCTTGGCGGCGATCGCGCGCCCGGAAAACACCGCTTCTCTCCGCGTCCTCGAAAAACTCGGATTTCGCCGGGTCGGCAAACGCCGCGACGAGGGCGGGAAAATGTGCGGCGAATATCGCGTGAGCGTCGAGGAGTGGCGCAGCCGCCCGCTAAAACGGGCCGGCTAGCGGACAGGAGACAGGAGACAGGAGTCAGAAGCGCCACGGTCTTCTCCTGACTCCTGACTCCTGTCTTCTGACTCCCGACTCCCGACTCCTGTCTCCTTGCGAGTGTGCTATACAGCACTCATGCACCTGGACCTTTCCGGCCGCGCCGCGATCGTGACCGGAGCGGGGCGTGGCATTGGACGCGCGGTGGCGCGTCTGCTTGCGTCGAGCGGCGCGGCGGTGGTCGCAAGCGATCTGGATCGCGCTCCGCTGCTTGAAACCGCCGATCTGATAGCGCAAAAAAGCGGAAGAGCCAAGGCTCTGGCAGGCGACCTCACCACGTCCGGATTTCCGGAAAGTCTCGTGGAGGCCGCCGTCGCGGAGTTCGGCTCCATCGATATCGTGGTGAACAACGCCGGCTACACCTGGGACAACGTCATCCAAAAAACTAGCGACGGCCAATTTCAAGCGATGCTCGACATTCACGTGGTGGCTCCCTTTCGGCTCTTGCGAGCGGCGTCCGGCTGGATTCGTGAGGCGGCGAAGCGAGAAATCGCCGAGGGCCGGAGGGTGATGCGAAAAGTGGTGAACATCACCTCCGTCTCCGGCATGGATGGCATCGCGGGGCAATCCGGCTATGGGTCGGCCAAGGCGGGAATCGTGGGATTGACGAAGGTCCTCGCAAAGGAATGGGGCCGCTATAACGTGAATGTGAACGCCGTTGGATTCGGTTTTATCGAGACGCGTCTCACGCAGCCGCTCGGGGAGGACGCTGAAATCGATGTGGCGGGACGAAGGATCAGGACCGGTATTCAGCCCGCTGTCATCGAATCGATTCAGCATCAATGCCCTCTGGGACGCTTCGGCACGGTGGAGGAAGCCGCCGGGCCGGTGCTGTTTTTCTGCTCGCCGCTCTCGGATTACATCACCGGAGAAGTGCTCATGTGCAGTGGCGGACTGCGGCTGTAACATAAACAGCATGTTTCTCCCGCTGACTCCTCTTCGTTGTCTGCATCGCGCGATGGATTTGTTTGGCTCGAAGATCGGAGTTGTTTCGGGCGAGCAGCGGTTCACCTACTCCGAATTCGGCGAGCGCGCCCAGCGGCTCGCCGCGGGCTTGACGCGCCTCGGCATCGCACCGGGCGAGCGCGTCGCCTATCTCAGCTTCAACAATCACCAGTTGTTGGAGGGCTATTACGGAGTGGTTCAGGCGCGCGCCATCGTGCTGCCTCTAAACGTGCGCCTTGCGCCACCCGAAATGGCGGAAATTCTGCGGCATTCCGGCGCGCGCATGCTGATTTTCGAGGATGAATTCGCCCCGCTCGCAGAGCAGTTACGCCGCATTTGTCCGGGAGTCGAATATTGGGTCTCGCTCGATCAACGAATCGGGCCGGCGGCGATTTCCTACGAGGAACTCCTCGCGGAGGGCTCGCCTGGCCGGGCGGATATTTCATCTTTTGACGAAATGTCCATCGCCGAATTGTTCTACACCAGCGGCAGCACCGGCGCGCCGAAAGGGGTCGCGCTCTCTCATCGCACTCTGTATCTGCACGCGCTCTCGGTAGCCCTGCTGTACGAACAGGCGGAAACGGCAGTGGAGCTGCATACCATCCCGCTGTTTCACGCCAATGGATGGGGCCGGCCGCACGCCTCGACGATGTTGGGCGTGAAGCAAGTGATGGTGCGGCGGTTTGAACCCTCTCACGTTTTGCGCCTTGTCCAGGACCACGGAGCCACGAGCATGTGCCTGGTGCCCACCATGGCGCAAGCTCTGCTGAACGCTCCCGATCGCGCCGGCTGGAACACCTCTTCCCTGCGACGGATCATGATGGGCGGCGCCGCCTCCTCGCCAGAATTGGTGGAGCGGATGGAGAAGGCGTTTCCCGGCTGCGAATGCGTTTCCGGCTACGGCCTCACCGAGACTTCGCCGGTGGTGACGGCCTCGCTGTGGAAGGGAACGCCCTACGCCTCCGAGTCCGAGCGCTACCGGCGGCAAGCTATGACCGGATGGGCAGTAGTGGGCGCGGAGGTCCGCGTGGTTGATGCGGAAATGCGCAACGTTCCGCGCGACGGCGCTACCGTTGGCGAGATTGTGATTCGCGGGGATCAGGTGATGGACGGATACTATCGCGAACCGGAGGCTACACTCGCTGCGATGTCCGGCGAATGGTTCCACACCGGCGACATGGCCGTGTGGGACCAGGAATCCTACATCACGATCATCGATCGAAAGAAGGAAATCATCGTCTCGGGCGGAGAGAATATTTCGTCTTTGGAGATCGAGAAAGTGATCGGGTCGCATCCCGCGGTTCTGGAAAGCGCCGTAGTGGCCGCGCCGGACGAGAAATGGGGAGAGATCCCGGCCGCCATCGTCGTGCTCAAACCCGGCGCAGCTCTCGCCGAGGCGGAATTGCGAAGTTTCCTGGAGCCGCGCTTGAGCCGCTACAAGCTTCCGCGCCTTTTCGAATTCCGCGATGCGCCGCTTCCCAAGACCGGGACGGGAAAGATTCGGAAGCTGGATCTGCGGGAAAAATTCTGGATCGGGAAAGAGAAGCGAGTTCAGGGTTGATGTATTCCGTGCGCCTGGAGCCGGACCCGGCGGAATTCGACGCCTTAATCGCCGGTTTGTGGGAAGCGGGAACGGCCGGAATCGTCGAGGGGCATGGGTTTCTCGAAGCTTTCTTCGAAGACGCTGAAGCTGCGCGGCGTTTCGGAGAACCTCGGCCTGCGCCCGAAATCGATTGGGTGCGGCAGGCTCAAGACGCCTGGCCGCCGATGCTGGTGGGCGAGCGCTTCTATCTGGTACCACCGTGGCGCACCGAGCCGGCGCCCGAGGGAAGAATCCGGCTGGAGATTAATCCCGGGATGCAGTGCGGCACCGGCCGTCATCCCTGCACGCGCCTGTGTTTGGAGGCGATGGAGCGCGTGGTTCGCCCGGGCAGTTCAGTGCTTGATGTGGGCAGCGGATCGGGGATTTTGTCCATCGCCGCAAAGCTGCTCGGTGCCGGGCGCGTAGTGGCCTGCGACATCGATCCCGAGGCCGCCAAGCCTGTCCCGTTCTTCGCCGGCAGCGTAGACGCGGTCCGCGATGGAGCTTTCGACGTCGTAGTGGCGAATATCGACGAGGAGGTGCTCGGCTCGATGCACGCGGACTTGATGCGCGTGGCCAGGCGCAGGATTCTCTCAGGCTTCACCGACGAGAACGGCGACTGGGCCTGCGTGGTGTTGTAGACTTTAGCAATGTTTTCCGAATTTAAGAAATTCATCGCGCGCGGAAACGTGCTCGATTTAGCAATCGCGGTCATCATGGGCGCCGCGTTCGGCAAAATCGTCACCTCGCTGGTGAATGACATTTTGAACCCAATCATCGGCCTGGCAACGGGGGGCTTCGACTTCTCCAGTTTGTTTATCAGCCTCAATGGCCAGCACTACGCCAATCTCGCGGAAGCCAAAGCGGCCAAAGCGCCCACACTGAACTACGGAGTTTTCATCAACACCCTGATCGAGTTTCTGATCCTCGCCTTCGTCGTCTTTCTGATCGTGAAGCAAGTGAACCGGTTCTTCCCCAAGCCCGAACCGGCTCCGGCGGCGCCCATGAAGGTCTGTTCCGAATGCCGCACCAGCATTCCGGCCGAGGCCAAACGCTGCCCCGCCTGCACGTCGGTTCTACTAGCCGCCAGTGCCTGATTCCCGCGCCGGGCGGCCGGCCAGCATCCTCAAGATCAACAGGTCGGAGAGCTGAAAGGTCGCGGCAGGAAGATTCTTCAAGTCCTCGTCGCAGTCAAGGATGTGCTTGCGAATCATCGCGCGAAACTGATCGAGCGACACGCCCAATTCCTCGGCCGCTTCCGCTTCGGTGAACTCCGATTTCCCCGTTTGCATAACCCCTCGATTGCATTGTAGGCCCAGCAAAGGGCGCAGCGTAAGCGGGATTCGGCTTATTCGGCGCGTCTTATCGTCTGATCCGCGTACTGGAACTTTAGTCGCATGGCCACGCCGAAAGCGTTGGTGTTCACCGTGCCACTGGCACTTTTGGCTCGACGCGCAGCTTCATTCCTTCCATGGCGACCACCCGGACTTTCGTGCCCGTCTCCACCGGGCCGGACGATTCGGCGTCCCAATATTCGCCGTGCACGAACACTTTGCCCGAGGGCTTTAGCGGGGTTCGCGCCTCGCCGATTTCGTCGAGCAAGCCGCCTTGGGCCATCACCACCTTGTTCCGCTTCGCCTTGAACGCAAGCGTCATCAGAAACATGGTGATTACCGCGAAGGGAATGGAGACGGCCAGCGCGGTAGAAAGATGGATGCTGACCTCCGGCGGGCCATTGATCAGCAGCAGCGCGCCCAGCACCACCGCCGCCGTCCCGCCGATTCCCAGGATGCCGTGCGAGGTGAACTTCGCCTCCAGGACGAACAAGGAAGCGCCGAGAATTAGCAGTGCCACGCCGATCCAGTTGATGGGAAGGACCGCCAGCGAGGATAAACCCAACAGCGCGAGAATACCTCCGAGGACACCTGGGAAAATCAGGCCGGGCATGCTGAACTCGACGTAAATTCCCAGCGCGCCCAGAGCCAGCAGAATGAATCCAACGTTGGGATCGGCCACCGCATCGGCGACGCGCTCTCGCGCCGAGGGGCGGTACTCGATGACGTCCGCGTCGGCGGTATGGAGGGTCTCGGTGCGGCCGTCGAAGCGGACCACGCTGCGTCCGTTCAACTGAGATAAGAGCTGGCGCTCGTCGGGAGCGGTGACATCGATCAAATGGTCGTCGAGAGCCTCTTTCTCGGAGAAGGCCTTGGCGTCGCGGATGGTCTGCTCGGCCAGATTCGCGTTGTGGCCACGCTTGGAGACGATGCTGCGAAGCCACGCCGAAGCGTCGTTTTCCACCTTCTTTCGCATCGTGGCGTCCATTTCGCCGGTGAGCAGCACGGGCGAGGACGCACCGGTATTCGTGCCCGGCGCCATGGCGGCGACATCCGCGGCCTCCAACAAAAAGAAGCCGGCGCTGGCGGCGCGTCCACCGCTGGGTGTGACGTAGGCGATCACCGGCACACGCGACTTTACGATTTCCGAAGTGATCTCGCGGCTTGCATCCATCAGACCGCCGGGCGTGTTCAGACGCAGCAGCACGGCCGCGGCGCCGCGCTGGTTGGCTTGTTCCAGAGCGTGCCCGATAATTTCCACGGTAATCGGGCTGATCATGCCGTCCACATTTACGGCGATCACCTTGGGCGCCGGCGGCATAGCAGCCAACACCCCCGCAAGCGCAGCGATCCAGGCGATTTTCATGAGTCCCACCTACAGGGTACTCCGTTTTGGCCGCGGCCGTTCGGCCCCCACGCTGCCTGACTTAACGCTTGACATCCCCGCTATTACGTGACACGATACTACGTAAGGAGAAATAATGTCGGATCCGGTCTTGCTCGTTTTGGCCAGCCTTGCCGCCGGGGATAAACACGGTTACGCCATCATGGAGGACATTCAGGCGTTCGCGGGCGTACGCCTCGGTCCGGGGACGTTGTACGGAGCGATCACGCGGCTGGCGGGCCACGGATGGATCCGGCCTTTGGATTCAGACGACCGCCGCCGTCCTTACCGGCTGACGGCCGAAGGGCGGCAACACCTCCGGGAGCAACTTAAGGGGCTTTCCGCGGTGGTGAAGACCGGGTTACGGAGGCTGGAGGAAGCGTGAAGCGTTTGCTCCATTTCCTGGCGCGACTCTACCCGCGGTCCTGGCGCGAGCGGTATGGGACAGAGTTCGCCGCCTTGCTCGACGATGCCCGGCCGCGCTGGTTCGATATTTTCGATCTTTTGAAAGGAGGCCTGGCGATGCGGGTCATGCGCTCCAGGATCTCGGTAATGGCGGCAATCTTCGCGTTGGCGGGCGGGATGGCCGCGCTCGGCGTGAGTTATGCGATGCCGAAGACGTGGCTGTCACGAGCAGCGATTGACGTGGTCGTGCTCGACGGCGTCCGACACCAGGACGCGGTGAACTCTCTTGTGGGCTATGTCGGGGGCTATGTATTGGCGGACGATTTCCTAACCCAGTTGGTTGGCAGGTACGGTCTCTACCCAAATGTGAGCACGCCCGTTCAGAGGTTGCGGAAAAGCGTAATGATTCGGCCGGCGCGGCAGAACGAGATCGAAATTTCGTTCGCCTATCCTGACGAAAAGATGGCAAAGGTGGTGACGGACCAGATCGTCTCTCGCTTTATCGACGGAAACGTCCAGACTGCAGTGGAAGACGCCAGAGAAGGGCGACCAGATCTCGCGGCGCGTTCTATGCGGCTAATGTTGGCGGCTCCTGCCGCAACGGCGCTGCTGCGAATAAATCCGCTGCCGGCCGCTTCAGCAGGCCTCGCCGGCGGCCTCGTACTCGGCATTCTCGCAGGATGGGCGCTACGCCGGTGGAGGGCAGGGCGCTCAGCGGCCACGCCAAGGCAAGGCTGAGACTCATCTTGGTGGGGCAGCCGGTCTTGCCGGCTGCCAGGCGACTTCGCCGCGCCAACGCCTGCCGCCCATCCCTGCCGGTTGACGGTGGCGCTACCTCCCAAAAAGGCAAGCGCACGGGCATTGCAATTTGATAGAATCCACAAAGGAGGTTTTCCTACATGAAAGCGACGACAGTTGGTGTATTGATAGGGGGAGTAGGCTTATTGCTGGCGGCCATGCCGGCGCTAGCGCATCACTCCTTCGCCGCGGA
This sequence comes from Bryobacteraceae bacterium, assembly GCA_036521975.1. Lineage (GTDB taxonomy): Bacteria > Acidobacteriota > Terriglobia > Bryobacterales > Bryobacteraceae > Palsa-187. Next base: position 23,737 of record DATDGT010000047.1, on the reverse strand, counting down.
GTATGATGCCGCCAAGCCGGTCACATTGAAGGGCACCGTGACCAAGGTCGAGTGGATGAATCCGCACGCGCGGTTTTATATCGATGTAAAGGACGATGGCGGAGCCGTCACGAATTGGGAATTCGAGCTCGGCAGCCCGAACGGCCTGATGCGCGCCGGCTGGACCCGGAATTCGCTGAAGCAGGGCGATGAAGTCTCGGTCAGCGGTTCTCTGGCCAAAGATGGCTCGCACCTAGCCAACGCACGCGCCGTAGTGCTCGCCGACGGCAGAAAAGTGTTCGCCGGCTCTTCCGAAAACGAAAACAAGCAGGGCGAAGGCAAACAGGGCGAAGGCAAACAATAGCGCGCTCCATCGGGAGGTCGAGTTGAAGAGACATTTGAAGCTGACGCTGACAGGTGTAGTGTTTTTTGGGGGCCTGTCGTTGTTGTCCCTGCCGGCAGCCGCGCAGGGCCGTGGAGCGCAGCAAGGCGGTCCGGATTACTTGGGCGGCTGCGTCGCCGGAACGCCAGATCCACCCGCTAATGCCGGCGGCGGAGGGGGGCGAGGCGGAGGGCGCGGGGGAGCGCAAGGGAATCAGGCCGCCGGACGCGGCCGTGGCCGAGGCGCCCAAGCCGAGCCGCAACCAGCCCCGCGCCTGCCGGATAACAAGGAAGCCTACGGCGTCAACGCCGGCAAGCCCGACCTCGGCGGTTTGAGCAAGGGCATGTGGACCGTTCCCTATATCGTCAATATGGCGACCCAGGGAACGAACGTTGATGGCAGCGCACCCGTGGTCCCGCCCTGCAACGCGCAAGCGGTAAAAATCTTCCAGCAACGGCAAGATACCAAGATGAAGGACGATCCCGAGGGGTTCTGTCTTCCGCCCGGTGTTCCGCGCATGATGTACACGCCCTATCCCGCCGAGATCTTCCAACTTCCCGATCGCATTTTGTTCATCTATGAAGGCGGAGCGCACGTCTGGCGCATCATCTGGATGGATGGCCGCGAGCTGCCTAAGGATCCCAATCCCGACTTCCTCGGATACTCAGCGGGGCATTGGGAGGGAGACACGCTAGTGGTGAACTCGACCGGATTCAATACGGAGACTTGGCTCGACGCCGCCGGACATCCGCATGGCGAACAGATGAAGGTCACCGAGAGGTTCACGCGCCCCAACATGAATACGTTGCGGTTGGAAGCCACCATCGACGACCCCGAATATTACACGAAGCCTTGGACGGTTGTGACCACGGCGAGATGGACACCGGGGCAAGAGTTGATGGAATATATCTGCCAGGAAAACAATCGCGACCTCGCCCATATTGGCGCCGAGCGCGGAAAGTAGGACAACCTTCAGCTTGTCGGCCTATCTAGCCGGGGCCCCAGGCCGCATCCAGGCGACTTCCGGCGGCTTCGGCACGGCAGTCATGCGGGCTTTCTTGTCGAAGTAAGCTTTAATCACGTCCCGCACGATCGGCGCAGCGAGGTATCCGTGTTCGCTCGCTTCGTACAATGCCGCCACTACGATCTCGGGGTGATCGCACGGCGCGAATCCCACGAACCAGCCGTTGTCCTTCAACTCCTCCGCAAGCGCGCGGTTGGATTTGGCCAGTTCGTTGGAGATCCGTTGCGCACTGCCGGTCTTGCCGCATATCTGAATCTCGTTGATGTGCGCTGAAGCGCCGGTCCCGCCCTCGTTCACCACGCCGTACATTCCCGAAACAATGGCTGCGATATTTTCCGCGTGCAGATCCGCGCGCCGCCCTGGATCCGGCGAGGCTTCCTTCACCAGATGCGGCCGATGCCATTCGCCTCCACTGGCCAATCCGCCGATCGCCACGGCCAATTGAATCGGCGTCACGGTGACCGGCCCTTGTCCGATGGCCACCGAGATGGTCTCGCCCGCATACCATTTTTCGCGCTGCGTCCGCAGCTTCCATTTGGATGAAGGAATGACGCCTTCCGCCTCGCTAGGCAGGTCGATTCCGGTCTTTTTCCCTAGTCCTGCGATCTGCGCGTACTCGGCGATGGTGTCGACGTTCAGACGATTGCCCAAATTGAAGAAATAGACGTCGCAGGAGTGGACGATGGCGTGATGAAGGTCCATGAGGCCATGCCCGGTCTTCAGATCGCAATGGAACGTCGTTCCATAAAATGTCGCGCTGCCGGGGCAATAGAAAGTCGTGCTGGGCTGAAAAGCGCCAGTCTCCAATCCCGCTAAGGCGACGAACGGTTTGAAGGTCGAGCCAGGGGCGAATTGCGCTTGAATGGCGCGATTCATCAGCGGCTTGTCGGGGTTGTCGATCAAGTCCTTCCAATCCTTGGAGCGGACGTGGCCGGCGAAGATGCCGGGATCGAAAGATGGGCGGCTGACCATCGCCAGGATTTCGCCGTTGCGCGGATCGAGCGCCACCACCGCGCCCTTGCGCTCGTCCATGGACAACTCCGCTACCGCCTGCAAATCCAGATCGAGCGTGGTTTGAAGAGAGTGGCCGGGCGTGGCTTCCACGTTTTCCAGCACCGCCCGCTCATGCATCATGTTGTCCACCACCACGCGGCGCTGGCCGTCGACGCCCATGAGAATGTCGTTATACTGCCGCTCCAGGCCGAATTTCCCTACACGCTCGCCCGGCGAATACTTCGCGAACTCGGGGCTGTTCAAGTCCTCGTCGCTGACTTCGCCGGCGTAACCGATCACGTGGGCCGCGAGTCCATTGCGCGGATACAAGCGCCGCTCGTTGGGCACCAACTCCATCTCGGGAAACGTGTGCGGATCGCGATGAGATTCGACGAACGCCAGATCGCGAGGTGTCAGATCCTGCTTGAGCGGGATCAGCGCATAGCGCGAGCGCGAAGTATACCGCGCCACCAAAGTCCTGACTTCCTCCGGATCCATGCCGAGGCCTGCGGCGATCGAATCCAGATGCTCGGTCTTCAGATTCTCCGGTGAGAGCATGAGGGTGAAGGCGGGTTGGTTGTCGACTATGACGCGGCCGTCGCGGTCCAGGATCTTGCCCCGGGGCGCGGGCAGCGGGACGGTCTTGATGCTGTTGCGTTCGGCCAGTTCGCTATTGACCTGGTGATCGCGAACCTGCAGCACCCAGAATCCCGCGATCAGAAATAGGAAGACGGCCACCGCGGAGTACTGGAACACGGCGATGCGTCCCAGCGCGAAACGCGTGTCGTCGCGCAGCAGCCGCGCCGAAGAGTTGTGGGCGCGCTCGCGATTAGGATCGGCCGGATCGTCCTGAGGAAGCACGGAATTACCCAGAATTCTTTAGTCTATCGAAACCGGCGGGGACGGAACAGCTTTAGGCCGCCGCCCCATTCGGTTTCGGTCCCTCGGCATAATCCCATCAAGACGGGAACACTTCACGGAATCTTAACCGAGGTCTCCCAGAGACGTTCCATCTTGCTCGATGACCTTATCGGGATGCTTTAAAAAATCAGAGCCGGCCTGGTGAAACAAGCGCGCGCGGGGATCATGTTTTTCGCAGTCGAAGCGCAATTCCGCGATCCTGGGCGAACTGACGGGAACACGGCCCTCTCATGCGTTACCGGACGGATCAGAATTGAAAACGCGCGACGATCTGGCCGCCTCGCGGCTGGGCCCCCGCGCCGTTTAAGAAGTTCACGAAGCCGTAGCCTCCGGACAAAGAGCCGCCGGGGTTGCCGTGGAGAGTAGGGGCAGTGATGAAACCGTCCACGGGTGCGGAATAGAACAAACGGTTGAAAATGTTCTGGAACTCCGCCCGGATCTGCAGCCTGTAGCGGCCCTCATTTCCAATTGGGAAAACACGCCCGAAGCTTGCGCTTTCGGCAGGCTGCCGTCGCCAGCGAAAGTCGTTCAAGTACGGCGCGGACCCGCCGAACGTGCCATAGGGCGGTTCCACCCAAGCGTTCGGATTCAGCACCAGTTGTGTGGTGGGATCGAAATGGGAATTTGGGTTCACCAGGAACAGTGGTTGTCCAGGCACTCGGTTCAAGAACGTATAGCCGCCGCCCCACACCGCGGGGTTGTTCGACGGTCCGCGAGCAAGGTTCGAGAGCAGGTTGTTGGCGGACGGTGGGCTTTGCAGTATTTGACCGCTCTGATAACGCAGAATTCCAGCCATCGTCCAGTCGCGTGTCACCCACGACAGAACCTTCATCCCGCTCGAATGGCCATGCACGTTCGGCGTCTGGTAGTTAAACGAAATAATCAACAGTTGTGGGAGGCTGTAACTCGAAATCTGCTTATCGATCGCCTTGTTGAACACATCGTTGATGAGCGGAGGCGAAGGCACGACATAGGAGAAGTCGGAGTTGGTGCCGTTGGTGAGCTCCTTTTCCCATGTATAGGCGACTTGCATACTTAAGCCGTGCTGCAGTCGCTGGGTTCCCTTGATCTGGAGGGAATCGTACCAGGTATTCCCATCTGGAGGACCCAGGAAAGGCGGAATACCGTTCCACTGGGGGTAGGGTCGAAGCGTCTGCAACAGCGTTTGCGTGTTCGGGAATCCCGGGTAGACGCTAGCGGGATTGGCTAGATATGGAAAGCGCTGAATGACGTTGGGCGAATTGATCTGCGTATTGAGCAGCGTCGTGTCCGCAGCGTTTTGCACGTTGAGTCCATACGGCAATAACTGCTGCGGTGTAAGCGCATTGTAATTTAAGCTGGCCAGCAGCGGCCCCTCCCACCACGCGCCGCGATTGCCAACATAGGCGGCATCCACGACAAGGTTGCGCGTAAGCTCACGCTGGAAGCCCACGCTCCACTGGAACGTGCGCGGCAGCCGGCCCGTGTTGCGAGCAATTGAAATGAAAGGCGAGGACGGCGGGATGATTCCCGGCGCGGCGGGAACTGGGTAATGGGGGGTGAAATCAGGCCAGTGGACCACCGGATTCCCGAACCGGTTACCGGGCCCCTCTGGGTCCCCATCCGCCAACTGTTCGCCTGGCGCGCCAGCGGCAAGGCCGTAGGCGGCCGAGGGAATACTGTAAAAGTCTCCGGAACTGCCCACTACCCCACCTTCGGTTTCCGCAGCATAGGAGATGGCGCCACCCGCACGGAACACCGTCTTCGGCGTGATCTGGTAGGCCACGCCCAGGTGGGGTCCGAAGGAAAAGGGGTAAGCCTGAGTGAAACTACATTTGCATGTTGCCTCGTACTCCACCGTGCCAATCCGTCCCCCGATAAGCGGGTTGGGAAGATTGAAGGCAGCGCTTTGCTGGCGGCCATATTGTTCCTTCCACGCAATGCCGTAATCCCAGCGAATGCCGTAGTTGAAGGTCAGCTTGCGCGTGACTTTCCAATCGTCCTGACCGTAGATTCCATAAGTATGGTCTCCCAGTCGCTCATCCGCGATCGCGGCGGTCGCTATCGAGCTGGGCAAACCGAGAAAGAAACTGGCGTATCCGAACCCGCTGCTTGCGACGTTCGCAAAAGGCTGGCCGTTCTGCGAGGGATCGGCGGTCTGTTGTTGTGCGAAGGTAAATTCTCCTTGGGCGCGGCTTGCGTTCAAACCTTGAGTACCTTCAAACAGCGCTGTCGCCCCCAGCTTATAGGTGTGGTTACCCTTAACCCAAGTCACGCTGGCATTAAATGTGGGCTTATAATCGTGCAGCTCGGGTGAGAGAGTGAAAGCCACGCCCGTATTTGTTACGGGGTATCCGCCGCCTCCGGTCCACCCACCCCCATTCGTGCTAAACATGCCCGCCATATAAGGGAAGTAGTTTCCCGCCGTGAAAGGAACCCCATCGGGAAACAGTTGCTTCTGGTTATACTGGGGCGCCCCTGAAGGATTGGAAAGCTCCAGATAACCAGCGCCGACATGCAAGAGCAGAGTAGGAGTGAGCGTAGTATCCAGGTTGAGCCGTACAGTGTTCGCCGTCGAGTGCTGCGCCTGGAGCGCAGTGTACGGCTCTGGGAATCCGTTGTTCTGGGGCGAGAATTGGTGATTCAAGGAATAGTATGCCGAAAGCTTCACCTTGCTGGTTATGGAGTGGTCGATCTTGATGGAAGGAATCGTCGAGTGCCTGAAATTCAAATAGGCCGGCGCGGTGTAGTTGAATAATCCCGCCGTGTTGGGCAACGGAATCATATTCTGAATAATCGCCGTGGTGGGATCTATGCGGCTCAGCGGAATTATGTTGCCCGGAAAGGGAGTCCGCTCTTGAACGCCATTTACCGTCGTGTTCGTCAGGGGATCGAAAACCTCATTGAGGCAAACGTTCGCGCCTGAAGCCGGAACAACGTTGCATGTGGGACTCAGAGCTGCGCTGAAATTCCCCTGCCGTTGAGCCGCGGTGGGCACGACGCCGACCGTAGTCCTGCTGTAGACGCTCTGACGAAACTGCTCAAAGCTGAAGAAGAAGAAGGTTCGGTCGTGGCCGCGGTAGAGCTTGGGAATCGTGATCGGCCCGCCAAAGGTGAACCCGTAATCGTTCTGCCTCAGAGGATTGCGAATGTGCTGCCCCGCCTCGAGAGAGTTCGTGAGGCCTCGATCCGTGAAGGGCAGCCCGGCGCTCAGGGCTTCATTTACGAAATAATCGTAAGCACTTCCGTGAAGCTGGTTAGTACCGGATTTCATGGTGTAGTTAAAGTAACCGCCGCCGGCTTGGCCATACTCGGCCGAGTAGTTACTTGTTTGAACGGCCACCTCCTGGATCGATTCCACGCCCGCCTGAATGATCTGGTTGGATCCCTTGTTGAACCCGTTACTGGCGTGCTGGCCTTCAATGTTGATCTGTTGCGAGTTGGATGGCATGCCGTTGACGCGCAGGATTCCGGAAGAATCCGTATCGCTGGACTGGCGCGCCCCCGGCAGCAGTTGGATCATAGACAGCGGATTCCGGATATTGCCCAGGGTGTTGGCCGATCCGATAGCCGCCGCGCCGCTCAAGGTGAGGATGGGAAGACTTGTCAATTCGCTGGTGTTGATGTTGTGGCTCACCTCCCCGCCCTCGGTCTTGAGCAAAGGCGCAGCTTCAGTGATGGTCACGCTTTCGGAACTGGCGCCCACTTCAAGTAGGGCGTCGACGCGCACCGTTTCCGCGACCTCCACCAGCAGGTTCTGGCGGACAAACTTCTTGAACCCCGTGACGGTGACCGCCAGTTCGTAATTGCCGGCAGGCAGTTGGGCAATGGTGTAGTTACCGGTGCTCGAACTAGCCACGGGATAGACCGCACCCGTTGCGACATTCCGGGCTTCGATGGCAGCGCCCGCCACTACGGCGCCCGCCGGATCCGATATCGTTCCGGTGATCGTGCCGCGATCGGCTCTGCGCCAAAATGGCGCCGGCAAACGCGAATTATCCAACCGCGGCCGCATGCAGCTTCATGGAAAAGACCTCCTGTTTCCAGACCACCGAGAACTCTACTCCTATGGAATTTGGCTGTCAAGGGGTGCGAGACACACGGTACGAGACACGGGCGCAATTCGCTGGCGGTTCGCCGGCGTCACTCCGCGCCAGGCAAGCGCTTCCCGCCATACGAAGCAAAGGTGACGCTCGATTTATGGGTGGCCGAGGCTAACGGGTGCTGGCTAAGGTGGTTTTCCGGATCTGCCTTAGAAAACCGCTCGGGCCAAACTGCGACTCAGACCCGCGCCGGGTCGCGTTTTTCGGGGTCGAAGCCCAATTCGGCGATGGCGGCTTCCGCTCGCTTGGCGTGAATCGCGCCTCCGCGAGCCAGCGCCGCAAGTGTCGCTTGCGCGATGGCCTCCGCCGAGATCTCGAAGTGCTTGCGGAGATATTGGCGGTTGTCGCTGCGACCGAAGCCGTCGGTGCCGAGCGAAATCAGCCGCGTCCCGATCCACGGAGAGAGTTGGTCCGGAACGGCTTTCATGTAATCGCTCGACGCGACGATCGGCCCTTCGGTGTTCTCCATGATTTGAGTGATGTAGGGAATCCGCGGCGCGGCGGCTGGATGCAAGCGGTTCCACCGGTCTACTCCCATCCCTTCCCGCCGCAGTTCGTTATAGCTTGGGACGCTCCAGACGTCGGTGGGGATTTCGTACCGCTCCGCCAGAATCTGCTGCGCGCGCAGCGCCTCGTTCAGAATCGATCCACTGCCGAGCAACTGCGCCGCGGCGGGTCCTTTCTCCGCGGGGCGGTACTTGTAAATCCCGCGCAGAATTCCCTCGCGGACGCCCTCGCCCTCCAGCATCGGCGGCTGCACATAATTTTCGTTGTAAACCGTGAGGTAGTAGAAACGATTCTCGCCTTGCTCGTACATCCGGCGGATGCCATCTTGCACGATCACGGCGAGCTCGTAAGCATAAGCCGGATCGTAAATGGCGCAAGTCGGAACCACGCTGAACAACAGAGGGCTTTGACCGTCGTCGTGCTGCAATCCTTCGCCGAGTAACGTCGTCCGGCCCGCCGTGCCGCCCATCAAAAATCCCTTGCCGCGCGAGTCGCCGAAGGACCAGATCAGATCGCCCACGCGCTGATAGCCGAACATCGAATAGTAAATGTAGAACGGAATCGTCGACACGCCGTAGTTGGCGTAAGCGGTTCCCGCGGCGATGCACGACGCCATCGATCCGGCTTCGGTAATTCCTTCTTCCAGAATCTGGCCGTTCTGCGCCTCTTTGTAATACAGCAGCGTGTTGGCGTCGACGGGTTTGTATCGCTGCCCTTGGCTCGCATAAATGCCGAACTCGCGGAACAGGCTCTCCATGCCGAACGTGCGCGCTTCATCGGGGACGATCGGGACGACGAACTTGCCGATCGATTTATCCTTCATGAGCGCCTTCAGCACGCTGACGAAAGCCGCGGTGGTAGACGCTTCGCGCCCCCTCGATCCGCCCAAGGCGTCGTGAAAAATCTCGAGTGGCGGCGCGGCCATCTGGATCGGCTTCGGATTCCGCGCGGGCAACGAGCCGCCCATGGTTTTGGTCCGCTCGCGCAGGTATTTCATTTCGGGCGAATCCTCGGGCGGGCGGAAGAAGCCCACCGCATCGACGATCTCATCGGAAATCGGAAGCTCAAAATAATTGCGAATCTGGCGCAGATCGTCTTGGCTGAGCTTTTTCTGCTGATGCGCCGTCATGCGGCCCTGCGCGATGGCGCCCAGACCATAGCCTTTCACCGTCTTGGCGAGAATTACGGTGGGCTGACCCTTGTGCTCCACGGCGCGCTTATAGGCGTTGTAGACCTTCACCGGATCGTGCCCGCCACGGCGCAAAGCCCAGATTTGGTCGTCCGTCATGTGCTCTACTAGCTTGAGCAACTCGGGATATTTTCCGAAGAATTCCTTGCGTACGTAAGCACCATCGTGGGCGCGGAAGCTTTGATATTCGCCGTCCACGCACTCCTGCATGCGCTTAAGCAACAGCCCAGTGGTGTCGCGGGCGAACAGATCGTCCCAGCCCGAACCCCAAATACACTTGATCGTGTTCCAACCCGCTCCGAGAAACACTGCTTCCAATTCCTGGATGATGCTGCCGTTGCCGCGTACGGGACCATCCAGCCGTTGCAGGTTGCAATTGACGACGAAGATCAGGTTGTCCAGCTTTTCACGGGCGGCGAGAGTCAATGCGCCCAGGGATTCCGGTTCATCGCATTCGCCGTCGCCTAGAAAAGCCCAGACTTTGCGCGGAGTTTTGGGAAGGATGCCGCGATGCTCCAGATAGCGCATGAAGCGCGCCTGGTAGATCGCGCTGATGGGGCCGAGGCCCATGGACACTGTCGGAAATTGCCAGAAATCGGGCATCAGCCAGGGATGCGGATAGGAGGAAAGTCCGGGGTGATCGCGCAATTCGTGGCGAAAATTCTCGAGATGCCTTTCCGTCAGCCGTCCTTCCAGAAACGCGCGCCCATAGACGCCCGGCGAAGCATGACCTTGGAAGTAAACCAGGTCGCCGGTCTGATTGCCATGCGACCCGTGAAAGAAATGATTGAAGCCGACCTCGAACAGCGTGGCCGCCGAGGCGTACGTGGCCAGATGGCCGCCGATGTTGGGATCCTGCTTGTTGGCGTGGACCACCATCGCCAGCGCGTTCCATCGCACCAGGCTTTTGATGTTCCGCTCCAGAGTGCGATTTCCCGCATACGCGGCTTCCTCCTCGGGAGGAATGGTGTTCATGTAAGGCGTGTTCCAGCGGAGGGGGACGCGGACGCCCAGGTTGGCGGCCCGCTCCATCAGCCTTTCGAGCAAGTAGCCGGCCCGGTCGGGCCCGGCCTCGTCGATAATTTCGTCGAGCGCCTCAACCCATTCGGAGGTTTCCTGAGGGTCAAGGTCGTCTGGCGCTTCGATTTTTACCTTGAGCATGGGTCAATTCCAAGTTAACATCGAGCGACGGGGCAGGATGACACGGTGGGGAAACGTTACTGCTGCTTGCAGGATACTCGATCGGCGAAGCGGTTTTCAATAGCCGGTATGCATATCAATCGTCCGTAACCAGTCCCGTAGGAGCCAGATGGTGCAGGTGCTGGTGGAAGCGGACGCTGCGCGATCCGCACCTACACCGAAATCTGTAACATGACGTTCGGCAAGGACCACCGCACCTGCGAAGTCGGGCTCGCCATCCTGCACGAGGAGATGGAGCACGAAGCCTGATTCTCTGATATTTGAGCGAAGGGCCTAGCGGCCATCTCCCCCGCGGCGCGCCGGGAGCATCGCCCTACGTCCGGCGGTTTATGTCCGCGGACATCGCCTGAGCAGCCTCAGAGAAACAAGCCCAAGAACATCTGAAAGAGCAAGCCACCAACGTCACGCATGCTCGAGTAACAGCCGGGAAAGTCGCTGCAGACGTCCGGCGGCCAGATAATGATAGGTCCCCCCATGGTATTCACGTTCCTTTCTGCTCCGTCCCGCGCCCAAGGCGACAGTTACGGAGGCTTTCAAAGGTGAATATCGGGCGAAGATGGGGAAACCGTGAGATTAAATCGGGCGATTTAGTGCGGTGTCACGGTTAATTTTTAATAACCGCTTCCTTGACGGTCGCGACTCAGAATCAAAGCTTCTGCAGCCGCGCGCGCTAATTAAGTTAAGTTAAATTAAATTAGCAAGCGGTATGCAGTACAGCACCTAGTCCGTCAGATGTTTATCGCAGTCGGCGATGCTGGCTTCGGCTTGCTTCCACCGGCGGAGGGTTTCCTCGGTCTGTGGAGTCCAATGCTTCCAGCGAGCGAGGTTCTTTTGAAACAGCAATCGAGCCCAGCCATAATGATGATTCGAAAGCAGCATCCGGCCGTAGAGGTCGTCGAGATCGGAGACTGCCTCGAGGGCTTCTAACGTGGGCTGATGGACGGAGAGCAGGCGATTCTCCAGCGACTGGCCTTTCTCGATCAGCGCCGCGGCCTCATCCCGCCGCCCGCTTTGAAACAAAGCGTCCGCCTGGTGATCCATTTCCGCCAATTGCGCGCCGGTTTGGACGTACCAAGCTTGTTTCGTCTCGTCTCGCTCGGGCGCTGGAGCCGAACCACACCCCGCGAGAGCCGCCGCCAGCGCCAAAACAGGTCCGCGCATCACATGTATTCGAACATGGTCATGAACCCATAGTCCATGTGTGTCTGATTGTGGCAGTGAAATAAAGTTGGGCCGGGATTGGAAGCGGTCAGATTCACTTCTACTTTGGTCATGGCCGGGGCGACCACCACGTCTTTCCACACGCCCGCCGTCGCCGCCGGGCCAATCTTCGCGAGCTCGAAAGTGTGCCGATGTAGATGCAGCGGATGGGCTTCGTCGCTGCGATTATCGAGGACCAGGCGATAGCGGCGACCTTTCTGGATGCGGATTGAATCTGTCTTGGGGAAGGATTTGCCGTTGATGGTCCAGTTGTCGAACCAGCGGTGTCCGGCGAACTTCTTTTCGAACGTTAGCAAGCGGCGTTCCTCGGGATCTGAAGCGCTGAGCCCAGAATCGGACACTGTACTGAACACCGTATAATCCCACGGATCGGCCCTAGGCGCGGCCCACCGCGGAGCGCCCGTTTGCCCGGCGTATTCCACGACCACGCCCATTCCCTTGGCTCGCGCCCCATCTTCTACCGCTCCCAGAACCCAAACGCCCGGCTGGTTCATCTCCACAATCGCTTCGGCCCGTTCGGCCGGCCCTAGTTCGACGGCCTGCACTTTTGCTGGCCGCGCGACCGGGTTCCCGTCTAACGCCCGAACCTCGAATGAATGCCCGCTGAACCCGATTCGTCGATGCATGCTGGCGCTGGCATTCAGCATCCTCAGCATGAGCCTTTGGCCGGGTTTCACTCGAATGGGCTCGCCAGATCCCAGCGAATGATCGTTCACCGAAAAAGCCTTGTAGGCGACGTCCAGGCTGTCGTCTTCCATCATGCTGAAATAGGGGTCCCATTCGCGAAAGGCGAGGAAAATCTCCTGGTCGTAATCGCCCGGCTCGTTCGAAGGCTGGATGTAGAGAAAGCCGAATTGGCCGCTATAAAGCCCGCGATTCAGATTGCGCTTGGCCCCGATGTGCGTGTGGTACCAGCGCAATCCGCCCGGGGTCGCGGTCACCGCGTAGCGGCGGTGCGAGCGCGGCGCCACCATCGGCGTTCCTTCTTCCATCGACCCGTCCGTTTCCGATGAGATATGCAGCCCGTGCCAATGCACCACCTCGGCCGTATCGGTATCGTTATAAACGTCCACCGTGAACGTCTGGCCCTCGCGCACGCGCAGCAGTGGGCCGGGAGACATTCCGTTGTAGCCCGTGGTGCGGATGACTTTTTTAGGCGCAAGCTCCACTGACGCCGGTCCGATGCGCAGCGTGAAGTCGGCTTTCTCTTCCTGCCCAAGCAACGGGAGAACCGCCAGGCCGCCCACGGTTCCGAGCATTTCTCTGCGTGTAAATTTCCTTGGAATCACTTCAACTCAGGCCCTTATTGATCGCAACGCGCCGCTCCACGATGGCGTAGGCGGCCCGCGCGAATGGCCACGCCCGCGGGCGGCAGCGCTTCCATGTGAAGCCGGGACATGTCGAACACTGCGGCTTCCGGCCTCGTGCCTTGCGCCGCCGCGGCCAGCGCCCGCAAAACCGCGATCCACGGAAACCTGTTCGGCATTCTGACTCCTGACTTCTGTCTCCTGTCTCCTGATGATATACCCGCCTCGAATGCTAGAATTGAGACCGGACGAAAAACATGCCCACGGCTACAAGCAGCGGTTTGGAAGGTGTGATAGCGGCGGAATCGCGGCTCTGCTTCATCGACGGCGAAGCGGGAATTCTGAGCTACCAAGGCTACGATATAAGAACCCTTGGCGAGCACGCCACGTTCGAAGAAGTGATTTTCCTGCTGTGGCACGGCCGCCTGCCCGAGCAGAGCGAACTCGACGAACTGAAGTCGGGATTGGTGAAGCACCGCGAGATCCCCGCGCCGGTGGAATCGTTCTTGAAAACCGCACCACAAGGCGCCGTGCCGATGGCCGTGCTGCGAACCACCGTCTCAATGCTCGCGCTGTACGACCCCCTGGCGCAGGACATGTCGCCGGAAGCGAACCAAGCCAAAGCCCTAAAACTGATGGCTCAAACCGCGACTATCGTCAGCTCGTTCGATCGCCTGCGCAACGGCAAGGACGTGGTTCCGGGCGATCCGAAAATCGGTTTCGCGGCGAATTTCCTCTACACGCTCACGGGGAAAAAACCGGATCGCGTGATGGAGCGCGCTTTCGATGTCGCGCTGGTGTTGCACGCCGAGCACGAGTTGAACGCGTCCACATTCGCCGCCCGCGTCACCGCCGCCACGCTCTCCGACATTTATTCCGCGGTCACCAGCGCCATCGGCGCCTTGAAAGGTCCGCTCCACGGCGGGGCCAACGAAGACGTGATCAAGCTGCTGCTGACCATCCAGACGCCCGAGGAGGGCGTAGAGCGCGTGAAGTCGATGCTGGCCAACAAAGTCAAAATTCCGGGATTGGGGCATCGCGTTTATCACACACTGGACCCGCGCGCCGCGTTCTTGAAGGACATGGCCAAGGAATTGGGCGAACGCACCGGCCACGTAAAGTTGTACGAAATCTCCAACGCCATTCAGCAATACGCCAAACAGGCCAAGAACCTGAACGCCAATGTCGATTTCTTTTCGGCCAGCACCTATTATTCGCTGGGCATTCCCGTGGATTTATTCACCCCGATTTTCGCCGTGAGCCGCATGTCGGGCTGGACGGCCCACGTTCTGGAGCAGTATCACCACAACCGCCTGATTCGCCCGCGCGCGGAGTACACGGGTGACGCGCCGGGCAAAGCCTGGGTGGACATCGCCAGCCGCTAGCGCCTTTGGTGGAGCAGGCCTGCAACCTGGGCTTTAGCCCAGGCTCTTGACTCATGTACGATCTCGCATTCTTCCGAAACAATCTCGACGCAATCGCGAAACGTCTTGCCGGTCGGGGATTCACGCTCGACGTCGAAGCGTTCCGCAAACTGGATGCGGAGCGGCGTGCGGCACTTTCCGAATCCGAATCGCTCAAGGCGCGGCGTAACGCCGAAACGCAAGAGATCGGCAAATTGAAGCGCGCCGGCCAGGACACCAGCGAGCGCCAACAGAAAATTCGTGAAATGGCCGATCGCATGGCTGCCTTGGATCAAAGGGCCGAAGCGCTGGATACCGAATTTCGTCAACTTTTGGCGGGAGTTCCCAATACTCCTCACGAGTCCGTCCCCACCGGCCGAAGTTCGGAAGACAATGTCGAAGTGCGCTGCTGGGGCCAACCGCCCTCGTTTTCGTTTACTCCCAAAGCGCACTGGGACTTGGGGCCGGAGCTCGGCATCCTGGATTTCGACCGGGCCGCGAAGATCACGGGAGCGCGCTTTGCAGTCTATTGGGGACTGGGAGCGCGGATGGAGCGCGCGTTGATCAGTTTCATGCTGGACGTTCATACCCAGCATCACGGATATACCGAAGTCCTGCCTCCGTTCATGGTGAATTCCGCGAGCATGTATGGAACGGGCCAACTGCCCAAATTCGCCGCGGATCTGTTCAAACTCGAAAACACCGATTTCTGGCTGATTCCGACGGCCGAAGTTCCGGTGACCAATCTGCATCGCGACGAGACGCTCGATTGGGATAAGCTGCCGCTGAAATACTGCGCCTATACGCCTTGTTTCCGCAGCGAAGCTGGTTCTTATGGCCGCGACGTGCGCGGCATTATCCGCCAGCATCAATTTCAAAAAGTGGAGCTGGTGAAATTCGCGCGGCCGGAAAACAGCTATGACGAGCTCGAGTCGCTCACGCGCGACGCGGAGGATATTTTGCAGCGCTTGGGATTGGCCTATCGCACTGTCGTTCTCTGCACCGGCGATATGGGCGCTAGTTCCGCAAAAACATATGACATCGAAGTGTGGCTGCCGGGCCTGAACGAATACAAGGAGATCTCTTCCTGTTCGAATTTCGAGGCGTATCAGGCTCGCCGCGCTTCCATCCGCGCGAAGTCCGGTAAAGGTAAGGCCGATTACGTCCACACGCTGAACGGCAGCGGTTTGGCGGTGGGCCGGACGTGGCTTGCGATTTTGGAGAATTATCAGCAGGCCGATGGCAGCGTCATCGTGCCGGAAGGATTGCGGCCCTACATGGGCGTAGAAACGATTCGCCCGGCGTAGTGCTTACTTGCGCAAATCCGCGTACTATCCCGTCGCGGCAGGGATGGCCGTTACCGGCCACCGCCGAAACCAGAGGCGCGCCACCTAACGTTCGGTCGGTTTAGTCCCGCCAACCGCCCGAACCGGATCCGCCGCGTCGTGTCTTCATTCAGCTCCAGGCCGTACTGGCAGCCTCGAACCGGCGGCTCAGGGCCAGCCGCTTGATAGGGCGGCCGCGCCTACCCACTCCCGCCGAGTGAGATCGTTTTTGCGGATTCCATACGAGGAAGATGCGGAGGGCCGGGAAGGCCGTAACAAAATGCCTCACCGCGTACAATGGCAGTCATGAAGGACGATCAGGCCTTGCGCGAACACCTGCTCTATCTGCTCCGAGGCGGTGGAGCGCATGTGAATTTCGAAACGGCGATCAAAGGATTGCCCGCGGATTTGCGCGGCAAACGGCCGAAGGGTGTGGAGCATTCGCCGTGGGAGATTTTGGAGCATATGCGGCTGGCTCAATGGGACATTCTCGAATTCAGCCGCGATGCGAAGCACGCCTCGCCCGAGTGGCCAGAGGGTTATTGGCCGAAAACCGCAGCTCCGGGCGAGGGCGTGTGGAAGCGCAGCGTCGAGGCATTCCGCCGCGATTTGGAAGCGATGTGCGGATTAGTATCGGCGAAATCCACGGATCTGTTCGCGCGCATTCCGCACGGAACGGGACAGACGATCTTGAGAGAGGCGCTGCTGATCGCCGATCACAACGCGTATCATTTGGGGGAATTGGTCCTGGTTCGCCGGCGGTTGGGAGCGTGGAAAACTCTCCACTGACTCAGCGCACAACGCAGCCCGGCGCGGCGGGGTTCAGGGATTTGGGTGAAGCTCACCGTCCCGCCCCGGGCGATGTGCGCCTAGGGCGCGCGAGGAAATTCACGACTGCCCGAAACCGGCCCTGTGACCACCCTCGCGCGGCGCCATGGGTCGCGCCTCGTTTACCACCAAGGGCCTGCCCGTCATTTCCTTGCCGTGACATACGTCAATGGCGTTTTGCGCCAGCGCGTCGTCGATCTCCACGAACGCAAAACCTCTGGCTTGACCGGTAAACCGGTCGTGCATAACGGTTACGGTATCTACCGTCACGCCGTGTTCGGCAAAGAAATTCCGCACATCCAGCTCGTTTGCCGTATAGGGCAGGTTGCCTACGAAAAGCTTCTTCACGGAAACACTCCTTGGACTTGAACTTAAGAACGGCAGAAGTAACCATCAGGTGGGCCGGTCAAAAATCTCTAGCCAAACCGATAATCCAACCCTCCGATATTACGAAGTATGCCAGAAAGTAGTTAAAGAGTCAAATAAAAGTAATTTCCAAGTTTGCTTGTGTCCGGCGGTTTGATTTTTCGTCAATGTTGCCAACATTCTATCCCGGGAAGGCGGAGTTCAGTCCCCGCGAGACTATATAGTCCCGCTGGGGGAGCGAGGCTGAAGCCTCGCGTCGGCCCGACCTCAAAGCGTCTTCTTCAGGTTCTAGGATTTTTCCTAGCCCGCAAACAAAATCGGCCGCCCTTTCGGGCGGCCGATGAGAGGCGGATGCAATCGCGAAACTTATTTAGGTTTGTCCCTTAATTACTCCCGGTTCGCCCACGCCAATCGAAACCGACGGCGCGGAGATTCGGCGTCTGCCGAGCCCCCAAACCTCACGGCCGAAGGCCTCGTTGAGCATCAGCGCGCTAGCCGAATACCAGGCAGCGATGGAGGCGACGATCAACAGGTAACCGGTCAGAACCATTAGCCAATCCTGGCCAGAGAATTCGCCGATCGCGGCCCCCGTGGCGCCCAAGGCCAAGAAGACCAAAGTGGTCACCAGACCTTTGTTTTCCGCCGCGGCGCCGGCCACGCATACCCAGGTGATGGCGGCCAGAATGCAGAACCAGTAGGCAATTTCCGGCCACGGACCTACGGGCATCGGAATTTTGCCGACCGACATTACCACCGTCAGGATGCCGTATGCTATGAAGAACGATCCCCACATTCCGTGCACTGCGGTGGCTACGCCATCGCGCGCCCGGAAGGCCCACATTCCGGCGAGGAATTGAGCCATGCCGCCGAAAATGGCGGCGAAGGGAAACAAGTACAAAGGCGTTACGCTACTGCCAAACCAGTGGCAAAGATGCGCCGCAACCATGAACGTTGCGCCGGCCAGACCATAGAGCCCCAGGATAGATGGTCCAGCGATAGGCTGCAAGTTTATCCGCGGTTGCGGATTGGTTTCTAAAATGCCGTTAGACATTACTACTTCCTTCCTGCCAAGCGGCTCGTTTCGAGTCACTTGGCTTCATCCTTTTTGCGGAGCCTCTACTTTTAGGATTCAGGATGTAGGGTGGGTGTTTCTGAGGCTGGACAAACTGTTAGAAGGACTGGCACTACGAAGCGCGAGGTGGAAACAGGATCCGGCGCCCGGCGTGCTTTCCACCTCGATCGTGCTCCCATGCGCCTGGGCGATCACCTGCGCAATGGAAAGCCCTAAGCCCGCTCCCTTGCCGGAGCGGGCCGGATCGGCACGATAGAAACGTTCGAAGATGTGGGGCAAGGCTGCCGGCGGAATGCCCTCGCCGGTGTCTTCGACAGAGAGATTGACACGCCCATTATGCTGGGTCGCGGACACGATCACCCGGCCCCCCGCGGCGGTGTGATCGAGCGCGTTCTCCACCAGGACTCGGAGCAGGCGCCGCAACGCGCTTTCATTGGCCTGGGCGACGGCCGGCCCGCCGCGCGCCTCCATTCGAACTCCCTTGCCCGCCGCCAACACCTCCGTCTGCGAAACCACTTCAGCCGCTACGCGGCTCACATCCACAGGCTCTACGGGCATCTGCGATTCGCTCGAATCCGCTCGCGCTAGAGCCAGCAGCGATTCGATCAGTTCGGTCATTTGTCCGGTTTCCGCTTCGATGTCGGCCAGCGCTTTTCGATATTCGACAGGGGAGCGCTCGCGGCGCAGAGCGAGCTCCGCTGTAGCGCGGACGAAGGCCACCGGGGTGCGCAGCTCGTGGGAAGCGTCGGCGGTGAATTGGCGAATGCGCTTCACCGAAGCTTCCAGGCGCTCCAGAAAGCGGTTCCAGCCCCGCGCCAGGCGCTCGATCTCGTCACCCGTGGTGGGAACAGGCAGACGCTGGGAGAGATTCTCGACGCCGATCGATTGCGCGGCGCGCGTCAGGGCGTCCACCGGCGCAAGCGCACGCCGGCTGAGCCACAACCCTCCGGCCGCGGCCACCAGCAGCATGGGAATTCCAACGCCCCACATGATGGCTCGCAGCCGCGCCAGCAGGCCCCTGAAATAGTCGAGCGAAGCTCCCGCGAGCACGCGGTATTGGCGGCCTTGATATTCGAACGGCATCAGCAAAACGCGCTGGGTTCCCACGGTTTGGAAACCCAGTTGAAACGCGTCCGGGTGCTCGAAGGCGGGTTGTTCCGGCCACACTCTTTCGCCCGCCGCGGTGGAAAGCTGAAGCAGGCCGCCTTCGGGAATCTCTTGAGCGAACTCGCTGAGCTCTTCTTGGAGGGCCGGACCGGAGACGTTTTCCACTTCCAGCACGGTTTTGACGCCGTTGGCCTTCGCCGACAACCGCCCGTCGATCTCGGCGAGCAAATCTTTTCGCAGGAACGAATAAACCTCGAAGCTGAACAACAGCAGGGCCGCCAGCAGCACCGCCGTTGACCAGAGCATCAAGCGTCCGCGCGTGGAGGAAAGCTTCAGCGCACAGCGCCCGGCACGGAGCCGGGCCGTCACCCGGATCTCTAACTCCCCGCCGCGCCGGGCTGCGTTGTGCGCTGATCTAGTGAGGAGGTTCATTCCGTGGACCGCAGTGAAAAGCCCACGCCCCGGATAGTATGCAGCAGCTTGGGCTCGCCGGGGAGCTCCACTTTCGCGCGCAGCAGCCGCATGAAGGCGTCGAGCGTGTTGTCCTGGATATCGGCGTGCCCCCAAACGCCCTCGATCAGGCGCTCGCGCGAGAGCACGCGTCCGGCGTTGCGCATGAGCAGCTCCAGGATCGCGTATTCGGTGCGCGTGAGCGCGATGGAGCGTTGGCCGCGCCGCACTTCGCGCGTTCCCTGATTCAGCGTCAGGTCGCCGGCGCGCAACCAGACCGCCTGGGCCACCGGCCCGCGCCGGCCGGCCGCGCGGACGCGCGCGAACAGCTCCTGGAAGGAAAAAGGCTTGGTCAAATAATCGTCGGCGCCCAGGTTCAGACCTTCGACGATATCGCGTATGGCGTCGCGCGCGGTCAGCATCAAAATCGGAGTTCGATTTTGGCGCGCGCGCAAGCGGCGAACGATGGTGAATCCGTCCACGCCCGGAAGCATGACATCGACCAGCAGCAGATCGAACGCCTCGCCTTCGGCGAAGCTTAATCCCGCGCGGCCGTCTTGCGCGACCACCACCGCATGTCCTTCCTCGGTCAACCCTTGGCGAAGCAGATCCGCCATTCGCGGCTCATCTTCGACGACCAGAATCCGCATTGTTCAACTCATTGTTCAACTCAGGGAGCCGCCTCGACCACCGCGCTCATGGAACCTTTCGAAACCGGCATTCTCGGATCGGCGCCATAAGCGTGGATCTGATCGCGGCCGAACTCGGCTTGTTCCCTTTCGCAAGTGATGACAATGGTCCGGCCCGTGGTATCCACTTCCACCGCGTGCCGGAAGGCGACGTCGGCCGGGCAGCAGAAGATCTTGCCGAGCATCTCGACCACGTAATCGTAGGTGTGCTCATCGTCGTCCAACAGGACCACGTGGTAGAGCGGCGTGTGATCCTCGCTGCTGCGCTTTCGAGTTGCTCTTTCAGGCGTGGTGATGGTGCCGGGCATTGCTCAAGTCAGTCTCCGATTGTAATCAGCCTCTGTTCCGATGGTAAAATGAAAGCGAAAGGGGGCGCAACGGATTCGACGGGATTGCATCTGGTGTGGGAAGTCGTGCCGGGTTCCGAGCTCCCGTAAAACGATCGGAAACCTAGAACTGCCAATCAGCAGTTTGCATTTGCTGCCTAATTTTTAGGTAGCCGCCGCGGGTCCATGGGCCTGCACGGGATCCAGCGGTGTCATTTCGCAGGAGTAGGTCCAAGGCTTCGCCTGGAGCCGAAAGCCGGAATCAATCGGGCTAAGCCGCTGCTTCTTGCCGGTTTCCAATGCAGCGGTCGAAAATCACCGAACCGGAAACGCACGTAGCCTTTCGATGGCAGACTTTCTCGGACGCGGGTTCAACTCCCGCCGCCTCCACCAGGACCACTCAAATTCGCTGGCGGAAGCCGAAGCTCCGGTATTGTGCTGCGCAACCGGAGTTCCACCTTCGCCGCGATTTCGGGAATCAATGCTAGATAAACCACACTGCCCTGCTGAACTTGGCTTGGATGAATCACCGGGCGTCCGAGATAAGTACCGCCGGCTCGATTAGGATCCTCATCGACGAAAAAGGAGACCGAATCTCCAAGGAAGCTACTGAGCCAGGTCGCCACGATCGAGGTTCCGAACAGACCGAAGGATCGGGCGGCGGCGGAAGCCTCGCGTGAGGTGTCAACGAAACGCCCTAACCAGTTCACTTGACCGCGCACTCGATGGAGGGCGGTAAAAGATGCATTCGAGCGAAGGTCGTCATCAGCTTGAGGCTCGGAGCACCTCGCTGTCAAGGAGAGTTCCTTCGCGACCCAAGTTGTCGCCAGGCAATCGGCCTTGAAACCTGCCCGGACAGCCAAGGCGCAGAGCGTATCCGGCGTAAAATGCATCATGTGGTCTGCAATGACGAGGTCAAACGGATTGGAATCGGAATTGGGAACCTCGACAAAAAGCCGTCCGCCCGGAGCAATTTTGTTCCGCACATCGCGTAGAACCTCTACCGGGTCAGGAAAGTGTTCCAGGGCGTGAACCATCGTGATTAAGTCGAAACGGCCGGGAAGTTCACTCGGTGCGCCCGTGTATAGTGCCTCAAACCCATCCAGGGATGCCAAGGAGTGAATGTTTTTGGTGTCGATTTCTGACCCGTATAGTCGCCAACCGCCCCGCTCCGACAAGGCTCTCAAGGTTGCTCCCGTACCGCAGCCGATATCGATCACTTTGCCCGAACGTGGGACGTCGGGAAGCGCCAGATACCGTTCTACGAGAATCTGGCTTCGGCGCCGCAGTTGCCCCGTCGTGGGATCGGCCACGTGTTGCTCGACGCCTCCGGCTTGATGATAGGGGCGATAGTTATTGTAGATTTCGCGGATCTCGGAGAGCCACTGCTCGTCGGATGGCGATTGAGCGGCGCCGCAAGCACCACAAACCAAAAGGCGCCCTCCCGGGCGGAACGGCATGCAGTCCGAGGTGACGCGCGGAAGGGAGCGAAACTCGGGGATTTCAGCAAGGTAAGGGTTTGCGCAGACCTTGCAGGAATGGGTATCACCGGGCATTGAAAATTCCGAGACTGTCTTATTGATGCCTGCCGTACCTTAAGCCTTCGACAACGACACTGGAGAATGCGGCCATCGTCACGAGAACATGAGCGGCGTTCCGAGTCATCTAGCAGTCAGGCTCGCCCAGCCAGACTCGCGGTTTACTTGTGAAACACTCGTTTGCGAAGGCGGCGAACAAAAACCTCAAGCAAAGTATGTCCGACGGAAAGAAAGTTCCGGAAATTGACGGCAGAATTTCGCCCGCTCTTCTCCACATGGGTCGCATCAACTGGAACTTCGACAAAGGTGGCTCCTTCATCCAACAGACGGGTAATCAACTCCGCCTGAAAGCCGAATCCGAAAGAATAAGGTCCCCAGCGCATGACATTGTAACGCAGATGCAGGGCGCACCCATTGTAGTAACGGAGGTTGTATCCGCTCAGCGTATTGACGAGTTTCGTATAGACCTGGGAGAGAACTCGGCGCAGCCATGGTTTAGGTCCTGCCATTTTATGATAAGGAATAACCATGTCGGCCTTGCCCAGATGGCAGAAAATCGTGAGTAGCGTTTCCTTCGGCTCAACATTGTCGCCGCAAACCAACCGGAAGTATTCCCCACGGCCCAGAAACGCAGCGTCGACATAGGAGCGGGTGAGCCCGCGGTTATGCGGATTCCTGTGAAGATGGATCGGCAGCTCTGGATGGCGCTCTAAGTACTCCTCAACAAGCGCCGCCGTCCGATCCGTCGAGCCATCGTCAATCACCAGGACCTCGTAGGTAAAGGGCAGATCCCGCATAGTGGCCGAGACCGTATCGAGCGTAGCGCATATACGTTCTTGTTCGTTGAGACACGGAATACAGAGGGTGAGGTCGAGCGCGTCGTCAGTAGCCCGCCTGTGGAAACGAGGTTCGGCGGATTCCACGGCTAGCGCGGCCGCCTCCGGGTGCAACCGATCGCGAAGAAATAGTGTGCCATGGGCGCGAAACCCGTGTGTACGACTTCGTCGTTCATTGAAAACAAGAACACGTTGTGGAAAAACGGCTGCAGCAGTGCGCGCATGCCGGCGCCTGTTTTGCAATTCACGTGCCCGGCCTTACTCGGCGGAGAAGCATAGGCTTGGGATTCCAGCGAGGGCGATCCCAGGATCAGCACTCCCTCGGGAGTCAACGATTTCACAATATTCGAGACGAAGGTGTTTTCATCGGCCGGCGGAATATGCTCGATGACGTCTAAAGCATACGCGGCGTCGAACGATCCGTGGAACGGCGCAGCCACGAAATCGTGCTGCCTGCAGTCAAATTTCCAACGCTCATCCATGCGGCGAAGCACATCGTCAACAAAAACTTGATCGAAGTCGGTAGCTATCACGCGCTTCACCTCCTGCTGCACGATTCGCGTGCCGAAGGCGTCAGCGCATCCCACTTCCAGCACGGTGTCCATTCCCGAGAACATCTTCGCCACGAACTTATACCGTGAAAGAACAATAAGCAGCCGGCGCGGATCGTCCTCCCATACTTGATTTGTCATCAGTCCCAGAGTAATGAGACCCTTCTCGATGGCAACGTCGATCGTTCTCTGGTATTGAGGCTCGCGGGTGTGAATGTTCTTCAACGCTTCCGCCTCAGGTTTCGATCCCATGCTAGTTATTCCTCCAATTATTGCGCACAATCGGAAGAGCCGGAGCCAGAGAATTATCCAATACAAGATGATCATGAAATGAGGGTGAGCGGGCCGGGCGTTCTGCGGCCGGATGCAGATACGCATGCAGAACAGCGAGAGCCTGACGCGCCAACAGATCAGCGATTTTTTAAAGGCCAGCGAGGAGAT
>DATDGT010000046.1:0-24961 GCA_036521975.1 Bryobacteraceae bacterium | reverse complement strand
TGCCGAACGCCCCCTCCCACTGGGCCACCTGCCGCTTGTCGGATTCTCTTAATTTGAGCGAAACAGCTTTGCGGGACACAACCAACAGCATGCAGCAAAGCCGCATCAATAGTCCAGTTATGTATTGGACACTACACTAGCTTGTGCGGTGGTCCCAGCGATCCCGCCGACAGATCTCAGATCCAGATGCCACGCGTATTGACACGACCGCGCGCGCGCTGGTATAACAGTGCCCGGACACCTTCGCGCGTCTGGCTAGGAGGTAAAAATGAAGATCGCGCCTCGATGGGTCATTGCCTGCGTCATCGCGCTCGTTATACCAGCGTTCGCGCATCATGGAGCGGCCGGCTACAACGGAAAAGACGTGCAGACCGTGACCGGTACGGCCACCGATTTCCAATTCGTCAATCCGCACGTCATTGTCACAATTGAAGCGAAGGACTCGAGTGGCGCCGTGACCAAGTGGCAAGGCGAGCTCACCAGCCCTAATCACCTTGTCCGGGCAGGTTGGAACGCGCATTCGATCAAGCCGGGGGACACAGTGACGCTCACCGGCGCGCGTGCTCTCAGCGGCGCTCCCTCCTTGCGCATCACCAAAACGACAGTCAACGGAAAAGAACTGAAAACCGAGATGGGAGACTAGGGCCGTGCCGCTGTCGCTTCGCACCTCGCTCGCCACTTGCCTGGCGCTGCCCGCCCTGGCTCTGGCTCAGCAGCCCAATCTTTCCGGGGTCTGGAACCTGCGCACCACTCCCGAGACCCGCTATCTGTCCTACGGCTTCAGCCGCGAAGAGCCGCCGATGACCGAATGGGCTCAGGAAAAGTTCAAGCTCACCAAGCCGTCCTTCGGGCCGCGCTCGTTTGCCGATTCCAACGATCCCGTCAATCCCACCACCGTCAACGCGGTAGGATGCTTTCCTCCGGGAACTCCCCGCATCTATCTTCAACCGTTTCCCATGGAAATTGTGCAAACTCCCGCGCGCGTTCTCATGATTTTCGAGTTCAATCACTTCATCCGCCAGATCTGGACGGACGGCCGTGGCCACAATACGGATCTTGGTCCGACCTGGTTCGGAGATTCCATTGGGCATTGGGAGGGAGACACGCTGGTGGTCGATACCATCGGCTTGAACGATAAGACGTGGATCGATCGCGCCGGGCATCCGCACAGCGACCAACTGCACGTGGTCGAGCGCATGCGCCGGCCGGAGCCGAACACGTTGCAAGTCGCGCTGACCATCGAAGATCCCAAGGCCTACACCAAACCCTGGGGCGGTCAGGTTACGTTTCAACTGCATCCCACTTGGAATATCACCGAAATGGTTTGCGAAGACAACGTAAATTTCGACGAATTTCTCAAAAACGAATCCAAACCAGGCAAGTAGAAACGGAGAGTTGTTATGCGTAGATTATTGGGCGCGTTGTTGGCTGTAGGCGTATTGGGCGCGGCGTGGTTTATCGGAAATCGCGGTGCGACTGTCGAAGGGAAAGACAAGCCGGGGACCGGTTTCGCGGCTATCCCCGGCGAGACTGGCGGCCAGGATCCTTTCGGCGGCTATGACGTGGTGAAGGAGTGGCCAAAAAACATCAGCACGATTCCGGGCAATGAAAAATGGACCTGGGGCGCCGGCCAGAGCGTTTACGCCGAAAGCCCGAATCGCGTTTTTCTGCTGTTCCGCGGCGAGCTGCCCAACATCCGGCGTCCGCAAACCAAACTCCTTCCCGACTTCGGCGCGAGCATTCAATTCCCCATCGGCCGCCTGCCATGGCGCGACGCCACCGTCGCCGCCTTGCCGGGAGGCGGCGCCGCCGGCTCCGATCCCGGCGCTCCCACCGATGGGTGGAGCGGCACACTCGGCGTGGATGCGAAGTGGGAGAACTGCATCACGGTCGCCGACTCGAGCGGCAACATTGTCGAGCGCTGGACTCAGTGGGACAAAATCCTGCAGCGACCCCATTTTGTCGCGATTAATCCGTACGATCCCGAAAAGCATGTCTGGATCGTGGACGATCACATGCACGCCATCTACAAGTTCTCGCACGACGGCAAGCAGCTCGTGCAAACGCTGGGAACGCCGCGCATGAAAGGCGCCGACGGCACGCATTTCAACCGCCCGACGTTTCTCGCGTGGCTGCCGGACAGCACCCTGTTCGTGGCCGACGGATATAACGGCACGCGCGTGGCGAAATTCGATAAAGACGGCAAATTCCTGCTGGATTGGGGGCAGAAAGGTACGCCTCCGAACGAGAAACGCCCCGGCTACATGAACAACGTCCACGGAATCGCTGTCGATCCGCAGACCCGCCATGTTTTCGTGAACGATCGCGCCAATCATCGCATTCAGGTCTTCGATGAAAACGGCAAGTATTTATATGAATGGAGCGCGGGCCGGGAGCCCTCGGATATTCATCTGATTTACATCGGCGCGGATCGCAATTTGTGGGCATTCGACCGCGGGACCTCCAAAATGTTGAAGTACGATTTGGAGGGCCATTTCCTCTATTCCTGGGGAACGTGGGGCGATTTCGCCGGAGGCTTCTGGGGCGTCCACGGCTTCAGCGTCGATCAGGAAGGCAATTTCTATGTTGCGGAAGTAGACAGCGGCCGGGTGCAGAAGTTCCGCCCGCGTCCGGGGGCAAATCTGGCGTTTTTAGTAGGCAAACCAGTCTACGCCGCGTGGAAATAGAGCAGGCTTTAGCCCGAAAGGGAGCGCTTCAGCCCAGGTTTCCGCGATCAATTGATCGCGGCCGCGTAGAGAATTTGCAATGAAGAATACTCTATCAGACAAAGTAATTTGATCGCGATCCCCTCGAAACGCATTCATTCTGCTTCATTCTGCTTCATTCTGCTTCATTCTGACTCCAAAAACACTTCTCTGACAACTTGACTGCGGCTCCATTAAAAGCTGTTAAGCTGGAATGCTGTGCCACGTGGAACATTCCAGCGATCAGTTGATCGAGGCAAACCTGCGCTGAAGCCCCAGGTTCCCGGCGCTTCAGCGCCGCTCTAGAGTCTCTACATTTCGTGCAGTTGGGCTGGGCAAGATCGTGGCACAGGCTTTAGTCTGTGAGTGAACCCTGGGCTTTAGTTATAGTTAGCCTGGCTGAAGCCCGGGTTCCAAGCTGAAGCTTGCTCCACCGCAGGCGCCGCGCGGGGCGCGCCAGTTCAGCCGCCGCCCGCGCCCACTCCCGCCGTCGCGCGGGTCCAATAGTTCTCGAACAAGTTGTTCATGGCTTCCCCCATGCCTTCATGCTCAAAGATTACCGAGGTCCACGCGGGCCGGGTGATGACCGGGTCGAGGAGCGCCAGCAATCCGGCGCGCGAATCCATCACCGCCATTTTCAATGGGACTTTGGCGATGGTGCGAACCTCGACACCCGCGCCGGCATAATCGCCAAGAAAGCGTTCGTGTGTTGGATTCAGAGAACCGTACTCTACCAGGAGCCGGCAACGGACGCCGCGCTGGTGCGCGCGGACAATCTGGGCCGCATCCAGCGGATCTTCGGCATACGGTGGCCGGGAGAATTCCAGGTATTGATGACGCGCTTCGGCCAACAGGCGGCGGAATTGCGCCGCGGCTTGCAGCGGATCGTTGACCAAGCGCAGGAAATCCAGCGTGCCGCGTCCTCCCTGGCCCTCCGCATAGGCCGCCATCAAGTCGCGCACCGTCGCCGCGCTGGTCTTGGCCTGCTCAGCGAGCTGCAATTCCAGAGTCTGCGCGCGGCGCGCGAGGTACGCGGGTACGGCTTGATCCGGAGCCACGGCGGAAAACAGTTTGGTGCGATCCTGGATCACGCGTGCGAATCCCTTCTCCACCAAGCCTTCCAAAACTTCGTAGATTTTCTGCCGAGGCACACGGGCGCGGGCGGCGAGCTCCAGCGCTTTAAATCGCGGGTGGCCTACCAGAACGAGATAGGATCGCGCTTCGTAAGCGTTCAGACCGATAGCCTGCAAGCGCTGCCAAAAGCGCTGGAACTCTAATTCAGGAAGTTCGCGTAACGTGGACATCCGGCCTCCGGCTTCGGACGTTGATGCTTGAGCATATCAAATTGTTACAATCGCCGTTAGGAGTATCCCTTCCATGAAATCCGTCCCTGCCCTTCCGGAGACCCTCGGCGCGCTCAGTTCTCATAAGAAATATGCGGATCGAGCGGTCTGGCAGCGTTCCGTGAAGGACGAATTGCGCGAGAACCTGATCTGCAGATTATCGACTGCCGGGCGCGAGCCGTTATTCCCCGGCATCGTGGGCTACGAAGACACGGTGGTGCCGCAGGTCGTGAACGCGATTCTCTCTCGGCACAATTTCATCCTCCTGGGTTTGCGTGGGCAAGCCAAAACCAAGTTGATCCGGCTGCTGACGAATCTGCTGGACGAACACCTCCCCTACATCGCGGGCTGCGAGATCCGCGACAATCCCTTCGCGCCGATTTGCAAAGCCTGCCGGGAGCTGCTGCGCGAGAAGGGTCCCGAGACGCCCATCGCCTGGCTGGATCGCGACGAGCGCTACGTGGAAAAACTCGCCACACCCGATGTGACCATCGCCGACATGATTGGCGACATCGATCCCATCAAGGCGGCGCGTAAGGGGCAGAACATTTCCGACGAACTGACGGTGCATTACGGATTGCTGCCGCGCGCCAATCGCGGGATCTTCGCCGTCAACGAGCTGCCCGATCTGGCGGGCAAGATCCAGGTGGGATTATTCAACATCATGCAGGAAGGCGACGTGCAGATCAAAGGGTATCCGGTGCGCCTGCCGTTGGATCTTATGCTAGTGTTCACCGCGAATCCCGAGGATTACACCGCCCGCGGCAAAATCATCACTCCGCTCAAAGATCGCATTGGAAGCGAGGTTCGCACGCATTATCCTTCCAGCCTCGAGCACGGCATGGCGATCACCCACCAGGAATCCTGGACTGTGCGCCGCACGCCGGTGGAGTTGCGCGTGCCTCCATACATCCGCGAGATTATCGAGCAGCTCGCGTTTTCCGCGCGCGAGGACAAGAAAGTGGACAAGCGCAGCGGGGTCAGCCAAAGACTTCCCATTTCGGTGCTGGAGAACGTCGTTTCCAATTCCGAGCGCCGCGCGTTGAGCTCCGCCGAACCGGTGGCCGTGCCGCGCGTTCTCGATATCTACGCGGCGCTGCCTTCCATTACCGGAAAACTGGAGCTGGAGTACGAAGGCGAGCTGAAGGGAGGCGACGCGGTCGCGCGCGAGCTGATCCGGCTCGCGGTCGGCAAGGTGTTCACGCGCTTCTACGACGGCGAGAATTTGAACGCGGTGGTGCAATGGTTCGACTTGGGAGGTACGCTGAAGCTGGAGGAGACGCTGCCGTCGTCCAAAATGCTCGCCGAGTTGGGGCAGATTCAAGGATTGCTGGAGAAGACTAAGCGGCTCGGCTTGACCGCGAGCGAGCCCGACGCGGTGCGCGCGGGCGCGGCGGAATTCATTCTGGAAGGATTATACGCGCATCGCCGCATCAGCCGCAATGAAGAAGCCGGGTTCGCGGCCGAGACACGGCGGCGCGAGAGCTCCGGCGACGAGCGTTCGCGCGAAGATCCGCGCTCGAAAGCCCGGAGGAACTATCAATGAGGTCGATCCGCTATTCCCGCTTTACCGGCGACGATTTCGGCTTGACCGCCGAGGACCTGCTGCGCGCTCTCTCCGATTTTTTCCTGCAGAGCGGCTTCGACAATCCGTACATGCAGTTCAGCGAGTGGAACCAATCCACGCTCGAGGATCTGAAACGCGCCCTCGAACAGGCCTTGGAACGCGGCGAATTCTTCGATGCCGAGCGCGCCGAGCAGATCCGGCAGAAGCTGGAGAGCATGTCGGAGGGGGAGCTGGATCAATTGCTCAGCCGCCTGGTGCAGAAGCTAGTAGACGAGGGCTACATCGATACCGAACAGCCTCCGGGCGGCGGACGCGGAAAAGATGATGCGCGCGTGGAAGTAAAGGTCACCGATAAGAGTGTCGATTTTTTGGGATTCAAAACGCTGAAAGATTTATTGGGGTCGCTGGGCCGCTCCAGCTTCGGCGCGCACGATACCCGCGACATGGCGACGGGCGTGGAGTCGAGCGGCGCGGCCAAGAAGTACGAATTCGGCGACACCATGAATCTGGATATCGGCCAGACCTTGTTCACGGCGATGCAAAGGGAAGGCGTGAAGCTGCCGCTAAACCTGGAGTACGACGATCTGCACGTCCATCAGAGCGAATATCAAAGCTCCTGCGCGACGGTGTTGATGCTGGATTGCAGCCACAGCATGATCCTCTACGGCGAGGACCGCTTCACTCCCGCGAAGAAGGTCGCCCTCGCGCTGGCGCACCTGATTCGCACGCAATATCCCGGCGACAGCCTGCGCTGCGTGCTGTTTCACGACACCGCGGAGGAGCTGCGCCTGGAAGAGCTGGCGCGCGTGCAAGTGGGGCCCTATTACACGAATACGCGCGACGGTCTGATTCTGGCGCAGCGGCTGCTGGCCCGCGAGCGCAAGGACATGAAGCAGATCGTGATGATCACCGACGGCAAGCCCAGCGCGCTGACGCTCGACGACGGGCGGATTTATCGCAACGCGTTCGGCCTGGATCCGTTGGTTATCAGCCGGACGCTCGAGGAAGTGAGCCGCTGCAAGCGTCAGGGCGTGCTGATCAACACGTTCATGCTCGCGAGCGACTACGGCCTGGTGCAGTTCATCCAGAAGGTAACGGAGCTCTGCCGCGGCAAGGCCTACTTCACCACGCCGTACACTCTGGGCCAGTATCTCTTGATGGACTACATGAATCGCAAGACGCGAACGATCCACTAAACATGTATGAGATCTGGCTGATGCGGCACGGCGAGACCGAATGGAGCCGTTCCGGACAACACACCTCCCGCACCGATCTTCCGCTCACGGCCGAAGGCGAGCGGCGCGCGGTGCGGCTCAAAGACATTTTGGACGGAAAACGATTTGCGCTGATGTTGTCGAGTCCGCTCGGGCGCGCACGGGGGACGGCCCGGCTCGCCGGCTACGAAGCCGAACCTACGGACGATCTTCACGAATGGAACTACGGCGAGTACGAAGGCTTGACCACCGCGGAGATTCAGCGCACCAATCCCCAATGGACCATTTGGACAGGAACGCCGCCGGGCGGGGAGACCATAGAACAGGTCAGCGCCAGGGCCGATCGCGTGATCGCGCGCGCGCTTGAAGCGCCGGGCGACGTAGCGCTGTTCGGGCATGGCCATATGCTGCGCGTGCTGGGAGCGCGCTGGGCCGGTTTCCCGCCCGAGTACGGGCGCGGCCTCGGGCTCGCCACCGGTTCGATCAGCGTGGGGGGCTGGGAGCACGTTACGCGCGTCATTCGTCTGTGGAACCGCGCCGCATAATGGAATTTGCCGCGCGCATTCTGGCTATGGCCTAATCTACTGAGCCTGGACGCGCCGCTGGTGGCGGTGCTGTGGCAGATTCTGTTCGCGCGCTGTTTTCGCGTTCCTTCGGATTTCTCCGCGGCGGCGCTACTGGTGGCGGCGGTGTGGCTGATCTATAGCGCGGACCGCATGCTGGACGTCCGGCGCGGCGCCGGTTTGCGCCCGCGGCACTGGTTCTATCGCCGCCATTGGCGCGTGGTGCTGGCGATTTGGGGGGTCGTGTTCGCCGCCGCGGCGTCGACTTCGTGGTGGATTCTGCCGCGGTGGCTATTCGGCCGCGGGCTGCTTTTGCTCGCGGCGGTGGCCGTGTACTTCGCGATGGTACACGCCGCGCCAGCCCGTCTCATGAAAGGCTGGCCGAAGGAGGCGCTGGTCGCGATCTTGTTTGCCCTGGGCGCGTCGGTGGCGGCCTGGAGCGATTTCCGCAACCGGTCCGACCTGCTCGCCGTGGTTCTATTCTGCTGCCTCTGCTGGATCAACTGCGCGGCCATCGAGCGATGGGAAGGACGGGAAGCGCGCCGCCCCCTCCGGATCGCGGCGGCGGCGGTGGGCTTGGCCGCCCTCTTGTTTCTGTATAGCCACCGGCCGGTCCTGTGCGCGGCGGAATCGGCCAGCGCGTTTGCCTTCGTGTTCTTGGATTGGCGCCGCCCGCGTTTCTCCCCGGATGTGCTGCGCGTGCTCGCCGACGCGGCGCTGCTGAGTCCGATTTTTCTGCTTCCTGTCGCGGGGATCGCGCTGTGAATTGCGACCGCATCGCCCGCTATTACCGCTGGCTCGAATATCTGAGTTTCGGGCGCGAGCTGGAGCGGCGGCGCTTCCGCTACCTCGCTGATGTCGCGGACGCGCGCAGCGCGCTGATCCTGGGCGGAGGCGACGGCCGCTTCCTGGCGCGCTTTGCGCGAACCAGCCGCGCGCGGATTCACTACATCGACTCCAGCGCGCGGATGCTCGCGTTGGCTCGCGAACGCGCCTCCAGCGCTCGGATCCGCTATCAGCTCGCCGACGCGCGCCAAGCCGGATTGGCGCCAGCGCAATACGACCTTATCGTGGCCCATTTCTTCCTCGATTGCTTCGAAGAGCGTGACGCCGCGCGGCTCATCGAGCGAGTCGCCGCCGCCGCTCAGCCCCGCACGCGCTGGTTGATCTCCGAATTCCGTCCGGCCCCCTGGTCCGCACCCGCAACGCGCGCGCTCTATCTATTTTTCCGCGCAGCCACGGGGCTGAAGACGCGGAGGCTGATAGACCATCGGCCGTGGCTCATCCGAAATGGATTCCGGCTCGAGCGCGAAGAACGCTCGTATTTCGGCTGGCTGGCGTCGGAATTGTGGGCGCGAACGTAAGCCGAGCCGCCCTCGCTCTGTCGCCGCCGCCCACTTTTTACGCAGTATTTATAGGAGCCGCGTGACTCTGATGCGAAGATTTGTGTCCAACTGTCCGCGGGCTGCACAGCCCGTGAGAATTTTCTACAACGGGGGGACAAATGAACAAATCTGGCGTACGTCGGTTGGCGGGGTTGTTTTGCCTGAGCTTGTGCCTGGGCATGAAACCAGCTTGGGGCGCGGCGGGAAGTCTCGATACGACCTTTGGCACAGGGGGCGTGACGGTGACTACTCTAACGACGGCGAGCGCAAGCAATAGTGCAATTCCGTACGCCGTTTCACTACAAACTACGCCTGGGCTCCCAACCACAGGCGACATCCTGGTCCTGGCCGTCGTGACGGTTACGGGCGTCGGCGCAAGCACTACCACGGAGGTGTTGGCATACACGCCGGCAGGCGTTCTGGACACTAAATGCGGTGTTAATGGAATTGCAGCGCTAGCCTACGCTAGGTCCTCCTGCTATGGCTGTGCAGCCCAATGGGCAGATCGTGGTGGTGGGAGCGGCCTCCGCAACAAATGTGCTTGCAGCCGAGCGCTTAAATGCTAACGGCACCGTTGACTCAAGCTTCGGGACCAAAGGTTTGGCGAGCACGAGTCTGAACTGTTGCGGAACCGAGATGGCCGTCGTGGTTGAGCCGGGCAGCGGAGATATCGTGGCGTGCACTCAGCTCCCGCAGGCACGCAGGGCCTCATGGGTGTGACGATCGATTCTCAAGGCAAGATCGTAACGGTCGGAATGGCGAATAGCTCTACCGCGCTGGCCGTCAGCCGGTATCTGGCGCAATAGCGTTCAGTTACACCGATCTTTTCGGTGTACAAACGGGCGTATCGGCTGATGCCCCGAGTTAATACGATTCGTCTGGGAGGTCGTAAACGCTCCGGGAACTCTCCGGCGGCGGCAGGCGATCGGTCGGGCGCGCCCACCAGACGTAAAACGTCGGCAGCAGAAAGATGCTCATGGCCAGGTCTGCGATCAAGCCGCCGACGATGACAATGGCGAACGGCCGCTGTGCATCGGAGCCGATCTTGTGCGACATCGCGGCCGGAAGCATACCCAGCGTGGCCACCAGCATGGTCATCATGATGGGTCGCAGGCGGCGCACCGCGCCTTCAACGGCCGCTTCCATGATCGGCATTCCTCGCGCGCGAAGCTGGTTGATATATTCCACCATTACTACGCCGGTCTGAACAGACGCGCCGAACAGCGCCATGAAACCGACGCCGGACGACACGCTGAAGTGTGTGCCCGTGATATACAGCGCCAGCAAACCGCCCAAGCGCGAAACGAATACGTTGACCAGATTCAGGCACGCCCACTTGGCGGACCCAAACGCGGCGTAAATGATCAGGAAGATTGAGAAGACGGTCAGCGGGACGATGACCAGCAGCCGCGCTTCGGCGCGCTGCTCGCTTTCGTATTCGCCTTCCCAACTCACGTGATAGCCGCGCGGCAAGGGGACCTGGTTTTGGACCTTATCGATCGCTTCCCGCACTGCGCCGCCCAGGTCGCGCCCGCGCACGCTGTACTTGATGGCGACATAGCGCTGATTGTTCTGGCGGTAAATCTCGGAGCCTTCATCGCGCTGTTCGACCTTGCAAAGCTGGCCCAGGGAAACACGCTCTCCGGTGGGCGCAAGCAGCCGTATATTTTCGATGGCCTGCTTGGTGTTTCGATATTGCGGAAGATACCGCAGCACCAGGTCGTAGCGAGCTTCGCCCTGCAAGACCTGAGTCAGAGCATTGCCCCCGACCGCGGTATTGATGGCGTCCTGAACGTCGGCGACGTTGATCTGGTAGCGCGCGGCGGCGGCGCGATCCACGACGAAGTCGTAGTTAGGCTGCCCGGTGACTTGAAAAACGCCCAGATCGGTAATTCCTCGGACGCCGCTCAGAACGCCCTCGATTTGATCCGCCAGACTCTCCAGAAGATGCAGATCGTCGCCATAGACCTTGGTGGCCAGCTCGCCCTTGACGCCGCTCACGGCTTCCTCCATGTTGTCTTCAATCGGCTGCGAGAAACCCCAGATGACGCCGGGGATCTTGGAAAGCTCGGCGTTCATGGAGGCGATCAGTTCGTCTTTTTTTTGGTGAAACGCGGGACGCCATTGCCCCTTGGGCTTGAGATCGACGAAATATTCGGTGTTGAAGAAGCTGGTATGGTCGGTGCCGTCGTCGGGCCGGCCCACTTGGCTCCAGCACCGGGTGACTTCGGGCCAGGAGCAAAGGAGGATGCGAGTTCGATTGGCCAGGTCCACACTGTCGGTGGGTCCGACGCTTGGCGCGAGCGTGCCGCGCACCCACAACGCTCCTTCGTCTAGATGGGGCAGGAACTCCGAGCCGATTCTCTCGTCTCCCAGGAGCCACAGCATGGCGGCCAGCGATGCCGCGGCGACGCCGACCATCACCCAGTGGCGCCGAACCGTCCAGCTAACGGCGTGCCGGTACTGCCGGGTGATCCAGACGATTGCGGGGTTTTGCCAATCGCGGGTTTCGCGGCGAAAGAAGAGGCTGGCCAGCACCGGCGCGACGGTGATCGAGAAAATGACGGCGCCGAGCAGGGCGAACGCGACAGTCCAGGCCATGGGGTGAAAAAGACGGCCTTCCACGCGCTGGAGAGTGAAAATCGGAAGATACGCCGTGATGATGATGATAATGGCGTAGAACACCGGCCGCTGCACCTCGTGCGCGGCGGCGCGAATCCGATCCGCTACCCGCGCTTCTTCTGCCGGCCCCTGCCGGCAGAGGTGGCGCACGATGTTTTCCACCATCACCACCGCGCCGTCCACCACCATGCCGAAATCCAGCGCCCCTAGCGAAAGAAGATTGGCGGAAATATGATTAGCGCGCAATAGAATCGACGCAAACAGCAGCGAAAATGGAATGGTCAGCGCGACAATCAGCGCGCCTCGAATGTTGCCCAGAAACAGCATCAAGACGACCACCACCAACACGAACCCTTCGCCCAGATTGTGGAGCACGGTGTCGGTGGTGTAGCGCACTAAGTCGCTGCGATCAAGGAAAGGGACGAGCTTCACTCCGGGCGGAAAAATGCGGCTGTTGAGCTCTTCGACCTTACTGTGGATGCCGCGCAGCGTTGGGTCGGTGTCGGCGTCCTTGCGGAGGAGCGCGGTTCCCGAAACCGCGTCGGGTGTATCGACGAGCGTGCCGTCGGCGCGCCGCACCGTATATCCGGTCTGCCCCAGCCGGATCTTCGGACCTTGCTCGACCGTGGCGATGTTCCTCACGTGCAGCGGCGTGCCATTCTTGGCGAAGATGACGGTATTAACGATGTCGTTGACATTGCGCACCAAGCCGACTTCGCGGATGTTGATCTGTTGCAGACCGGCTTCTACGAAGCTTCCGCCTCCATTGGCGTTGTTATTGGTAAGCTGCTGCTCGACCTGCCCAAGGCTCAAGCCGTAGGCCACCAGCTTTTCCGGGTCCAACCGCACCTGATATTCGCGCGTGGGCCCGCCAAAACTAGAGACATCGACCACGCCCGAAACCGACTTCAAATTTTTTTCGACCACCCAGTCCTCGAGAGATTTGAGCTCCATGGCGTCGTAAGCGGGATTGTCGCTCTCCAGGGTGTACCAGTAGATCTCGCCGGCGGGGCTCCAATCAGTCCCTATTTGCGGCGAGAGTCCGGGAGGCAGACTGACCTGGAACAGGCGCTCGAGCACGCGCTCGCGGTTCTCGAAGTTCGATGTGCCATCCCCGAACACCAACTCGACATAGGACAATCCGAACAGGGAAAACGACCGGAGGCCGCTTACGCCGGTAGGGCTGACGGCGATTCCGGGAATCCCGTTCATGATGGTTTCGATGGGTATGGTGGCCTGCTGCTCCACTTGCTCGGCCGAGATGCCGGGCCATTGAGTGATGATGTCGACGTAATTATTGGCGACGTCCGGATACGCTTCGATCGGCAGTTGGTGAAAAGCGACGATCCCCCCGCCCACCACCAGCACCACGAAGGCCAGGATGAACAGGCGATTGTTCAGCGCGAAATCGACGGCGCGGGCGATCATGAACTCAGCTCCTCACCATTAGGGCCCGAGCGAGTTCTCTAAATCCAGCGCACCAGCAACCACCCGATCGCCAGGCTTCAGTCCGGAAACGACCTCTTGCAACCCACCCGGAAGCATGTCGCCGGCGATGATTCCCTGGCGGCGGAAATGGTCGTTCCCCAAGGCCGCATAAACCCATTCGCGGTCGTGAAGGTAGAGAATGGCGGTCGCCGGGACGGTGGCATAGGTTTGCGCCGCCAGGCCGTGGAAGGTCGCGGTGACGAACATGCCCAGCTTCAGCATTCTCTGATTGCTGCCTCCGGCAGCGACGGGGTTTTCCACCTCGAGACGAACCTTCGCCGTGCGGATGCTGGGATCGAGAACGGGAAAGATATTCGCGATCCGCGCCTTCAAAACGCGACCGGGATAGGCGTCGATGTGAATGTCCGCGAATTCCAGCAAATGAACCTGCGCCAAGTCGTTTTCGTAAACGTCGCATATGATCCAGACCTGCGATATATCGGAGATGGTGAACGGATTGGGCGGCGTCAGCGCCTGCACGCCGGATTGATCGGTTATTTGCTGATCCGTGATGACCCCGGAGACGGGAGCGAACACCTCGACGATGGCGCTGGGGTGGTCGGGGTCGACGCCGAGCACTTTGAGGTGCTCCTCCGCCGCGTGCACAACCACGAGATTCACGTCTTCGGCGGTCTGCGCGATTTCCAGCCCGCTTTGCGGAATCGCGCCGATGTCCAGGAGGCGCTTCGCCCGCTCGAGCTGAATTTTGGTCAATGCCTCATTCTTAACCGCCTGTTGGTAGTCGGAGAATGCACCCGAGATATCGGCGCTTCTCACCTTGAATAGAAGTTGGCCCTTAGCGACCTGGTCGCCTAATCGCGTGTCGATTTCGACGACACGGCCCGAAGCCAGCGACGGCACGGGAACCTGGCGCGAGACATCGGGATTCACGACGCCCGTCACGTTCAGTTGTGGAGCGGCGGAGTGCTCGCCCGCTGTCGCGATCGAAAACCGCTCGGGCTGGGCGACCGAAAAATCGTTGGCGTTGAAGGCGGGCTGAACAGTCGCCGGAACCGGCCCTGTGCTATCCGCTGCGGCACTAGCTTTCCTTTGGCAGGCGGCGACGAAAAGGATCGGCGCCAGGCAGGCGCCGAGCGCGAATACGCCGGGGTTCATGGCAGCGCCTCGTGCCCCACTGCCAGGTTCAATTGAGCCGCGGCGGTCAGATAGGAACCAATCAGGCTCACATAATTCAGCCGCACCGCGCGATAATCCTGCTGTGCCTGAAGAAAATCGAGTAAGGAAGCGCCGCCAAGCTGGTAGGCGCCCAGGACCGTATCGCGTACGTGGACGGCCTGCTCCAGGTAGTTCTCCTTGTAGCTCTTGAGCAGAATCAGATTGCTCTCGATGGCGGCGTAGGCCGAATCGACATCGTTGAACACCTGGGCCTGGGTCGCGTCGCGCAAGCGCTCATTGCGGCCGATGTCGAGCTGGGTCCGCGCCTTCTCTCCCTGATTGCGGTCGAAGATCCGCAACGGGATGCTGACGCTGACGCCCATAAGCACGGGAATCGGAGGATCGCGCGCGAAATCCACGCTAAAGGTCGGATCCGTCGAGCCGTTGGCCCCCGCCAGGCGGTGGTCGGTTTGCGCTTTTTCAATCGATTGCATTGCGGCGCGCAAGTCGGGGCGGGTATCGAGCGCCTGCTTGCGATATTCTTCCAAGCTCGCAATCCGCTGCGGAAAATCGTAAGGTCCCGTCACATCGAACCGGTCCGTCGGCGTGCGGTCGTTCAACAGCATCAGGAGCTGGATCTTCGCGGTTCGGAGGGCGACGGTGGCGTTCTGAATGTCGGTCTCATACTGCACGCGCTGGAGCTCCAGCCGGTCGAGATCGACTTGCGCGATGTCGCCCAGTTGGAGCCGGCCGCGGCTCACCTGTAGGATTCGGTCGTAATAGGCGAGGTTCTCCCGCGCCAGGTCTAGGGTCGCCTTTTGCTGTAGAGTTTGCACGAAGGCGCTGCGCAAGTTGAAGAGAAGAGCTCTTTGCTGATCGTCAAGCTGCGAGACGGCGATGTCCGTCGCTTCCCGGGCGCTATCCCTCCGCAACTCGCGCTTGTGCCGCCGCTCATGCAGGTAGTCGAAGGAAATGGAGGGAAAGGCATAGGCGAATGGACTGTACTCGTTCGGCCCGCCCGTGGGTGGCGGTTGTGTGGTGAAGGGATTGATCTGATCGACGGAGCCGGTGAAATCCGGATTCGGCCGTAGGTAAGCGGTGATCTCTTCGGCCCGGGATTCGTCGATACCGATCCGCCCGGCCATCAAGGTGGGATTCGTGGACATGAAGCGATCCCTTACTTCCGTCCAGGTGAGCGGCGTTTGGGCCAACGCACAGCTTGCAAACCCGACTAGAAGTAGTATCCAGTGAAGCTGTCTTGAATATTCCCTCACTGTGCCTCCTGCTCGCCGGCGGAACACAATTGCTTCGTCGTGGCTCCCCCGAGCGCGCGGGATTACCGGAGGCCCGTTCTCGGGAATTAGGAGCCGGCCAAGAGCACACTTCCGCGGCTGGTTGCCAATATTAGGGATTGCGGTGCGCTTCCGGGTGTTTCCCACCTCGCCGCTATGGAAACCAAGCACCCTGGTAAATCACCATAAGCTGCAGATGAAGCTGCCCTCCTTGGCGGATGCAAGATATCTGCAAGTCTTTCGATTGGCCGAGATAAAGACCACAGTCGCGCCGCACGGGAAACTTCACTCTTCGGCCAATCCATTGGTTAGTCGGATCGCCTAGGCGGGTGTCAATTTGATTTCTAGCGATTCCGGCGCTGTTGGCCCATAATGCTCTCATCTTATGCCGTCTTTGGAGAAACTCGCGCACAACGGACTCGCCGGGCGCAGCCACTCCGCCCGAGTTGCTCCATCGTTTGAGGCCGTGCCTAGCGGCCTGTGCGCTCTCGAAAGGCTATGGGACGAGTCTAACCGCATACCCGCTTTGGCCCCCGCTGCCGCCGCGATCATCGTCATCGCGCTCGCCGACTGGTGGACCCTTCCATTTGTCTCGCTCGGCTTCCTCTACCTTTTTCCAATTGTGCTTGCGGCCGGATTTCTGCCGCGTCCCGCGATTCTTGCGCTCGGTCTGGCGTGCGCCGTTTTGACTGAGACTTTTAGCGCCGTGCATGGCGCTGCTCAAGGAGACGCGCTTCACCGAGACCAAGGTGCTGGAGTTCCGCTGGGAGACCTTCAACACCTTCAACCATCCCCAGTTTTTCGGCACGACCACCGTGGACGACAATATCAACGATTCGACATTCGGCCAAGTGATCAGCGCGGATTCACCTCGGCTAATGCAGGCAGCGCTAAAGTTCCGGTTCTGATCGACCGCTAGTAGTGGAGCAAGCTTCAGCTTGCAACCTGGGCTTCAGCCGGCTTCAGCCCAGGTCCGGGCGGAGGCTGCAGCCTCGGGCCCAGAGAGCGCCCCAGGCTAGCGCCTGCTGCACTATGGCGGCCTTCCCTGCGTCTCGGCGACCGCCAGGCGCGTGAAAAATGCGCGCCGTTCGTCTCTCGACAACGGTCCAGGTTCGTTGACGTCGCGATAGGCTGAGTCGGGCTCGATTATTTGTAGCGATCCACGCTGCCGGTCCATCTACAAATGGCATCGACTCCAAAACTCTCTATAGAGGACCCGCGGTGAAATAAGCGGGCAGGAGTCGTCGAGGAGGCAATATGGCAACAGCTACAAGGACCGCCGCCAAACCAATGAAAGCAGCGCAGATTTCCAAAGCGGGATCGGATTTTGAAATCGTCGAGCGCGAGATTCCTAAGCCTGGAGCAGGCCAAGTGCGCATCAAGGTGCAGGCCTGCGGTGTTTGCCACAGCGATGCGTTTACAAGAGAAGGCCAATGGCCCGGAATTCAGTATCCCCGCGTTCCAGGACACGAGGTCGCGGGCATTATCGATGAACTCGGAGCGGCCGTTTCCGCGTGGAAGACCGGGCAGCGCGTGGGCGTCGGCTGGCACGGCGGCCAGGACAACACATGCCCGGCCTGCCGGCGGGGAGATTTTCGCAATTGCCGGAATCTGAAAATTCCCGGTATTAGCTATGACGGCGGCTATCAGCAATACATGGTGGCTCCCGTCGAGGCGCTTGTGCCCATACCGGAAACTCTCGGGGACGCCGAAGCCGCGCCGCTGCTTTGCGCCGGAATTACCACTTACAACGCGCTGCGGCACAGCGGCGCTTTTCCCGGTGATCTGGTCGCCGTGCTGGGTATCGGCGGTCTGGGTCACCTGGGAATTCAATTCGCGAACAAATTTGGTTACAAGGTTGCAGCGATCGGACGAGGGTCCGAAGACGCTGCCCTCGCAAAAAAACTCGGAGCGCACATCTACATCGACACCAAAGCTGGCAATGCAGCGGCGGAATTGGAGAAAATGGGCGGAGCACAAGTAATTTTGGCGACGGCCCCGAGCTCCAAAGCAATGTCCGAGTTGATCGACGGCCTGGGGCCGAACGGCAAGCTGGTTGTGATCGGCGCGGCATTTGATCCCATTGAGGTCACGCCGGTACAGCTCATTACCGGAAGCCGAACGATTCAAGGCTGGGCCGCGGGAACGGCGGCCGATTCGGAGGACACCCTACGCTTCGCCGAACTAACCGGCATGCGGCCAATGATCGAAACCTATCCGCTTGAAAAGGCGAGCGAGGCTTATGCGCGCATGATAAGCGGCAAGGCACAGTTTCGAGTGGTCTTGACAATGTGAAGCCGGCCCTCAATAGACAAACGCCTCCGTCGGCCGCCGCGGCTCGGCGATCACCAGCCGTGTGAACAGGGTGCGGCCGTCCAGAGCTTGCTCGGCCATTATTCGCACAATCTCCGGATGATTGTTGTGCTCGCTCAGGTGGCCGAGGATTAGCGTGGACGTGCGGGCGGCTAATTCATCGCGAACGAATTGGCAGGCGATGTCGTTGGAAAGGTGTCCCATGCGCCCCATCACCCGCTGCTTCACCGCCCAGGGATATGGCCCTACCTTGAGCATCTCGATATCGTGATTAGCTTCTAGCAGCAGCACGTCGGAGTCACGAACCTGGAAGCGGACCGAGTCCGGCAGGTAGCCGAGATCGGTGGCGATGGAGATCTTGACGCCTTCGGCTTCGAAGGAAAATCCCACCGGATCGACGGCATCGTGGGGAACGGTGAAGCTGGTGACTTCGAGCGATCCGATGGGAAAGCAGGTTCCCGCCTGAAATAACTCGAGCTTGGGAATCGAGTCGCCCCAGGCGATAGCAGGCGCCGTCAGCCGGGAAATGTAAACCGGAATGTCGAGCTTCTTTACTAGCGAGGGCAGTCCGGCGACGTGATCGGAGTGCTCGTGAGTGATCAGGATAGCGCTGAGGGATTCGGGAGCGACCCCCGCGACGGCGAGCCGTTCAAAAGTCTCCTTACGGCTCAAACCCGCGTCGACGAGAACGCGCGTATCGCCCCCGGCCACCAGGGCGGCGTTGCCGGCGCTCGAGGATGCGAGAACCGTGAGTGAGACGATAGCGGGCGATGCCTCCTTAACGGATCATACCCTAGCGCACAGCGCCGCGCGCGGCCTTTGTGCGCCGAGGGGCGCAAGAGCATTTCAACTTGCCAGTGTATCAAACATGAATGGCCGGGAATGGTCCAGGTGTGAAGTGTGTCCGCCGGGCCTTTGCGAACGTTGCGTCTTTGCGAAAGATTGCGTTGGCCTGGTAGGGATCAGCCAGAAGACACGCCCTTCTTGAAAAACGCAACGCCATCGCGGTCTTCGGCGAATTCCACTTGATCACCGATGCGGATGCGCTCACCCAGGATGCGGACGGTGTGGCGAACTCCGTCGTCCAAGTCCACGATGGCGAGCTGATAGGGCGCGTCGGCAAGGAACCGGGTAGCCGCGGCGTGCACCACGGTTTCGGTGTAAACGATACCTTTATGGCTCATGCGGCTGTCAAAATCGTCACCACCGCGGTGGCGCCGGATCCGCCGAGATTCTCGGCCAGTCCCAGCGAATGGCGCGCCACCTGCAGCGCCCCGGCTTGACCGCGGATCTGCATCGCCACATC
This sequence comes from Bryobacteraceae bacterium, assembly GCA_036521975.1. Lineage (GTDB taxonomy): Bacteria > Acidobacteriota > Terriglobia > Bryobacterales > Bryobacteraceae > Palsa-187. Next base: position 6,047 of record DATDGT010000046.1, on the reverse strand, counting down.
GCAGATTTGACCCACTCCAGTAGCACCGACGGGATGGCCCTTGGCTTTCAATCCGCCGCTCGGATTCATCGGACGTTCACCGTGCAGGCACGAGCGCCCTTCCAGAGCATACGGCCCTCCCTGGCCTTTTTCCACCCAACCCAGGTCTTCGGTGGCCACGATTTCGGCGATGGTGAAGCAATCGTGCAATTCGGCGAACTCAATATCGGGAGGTGCGACGCCCGCCATCTTGTACGCCTTTTCGCCGGCAAGCCGGACTGCGCGGAAAGTAGTGATGTCTCGTTTCCGGTCCAAAGCCACAGCGTCGGAAGTTTGAGCGATGCCCAGAATCCGAACGGGTTGGGAATGGAACTCAGACGCGCGCTCGAGCGGCGCGACGATCACCGCGGCCGCGCCATCGCTGATCAGCGAGCAATCGTATAGGGTCAGCGGCTCAGCCACGGGTTTGCCCGCCAGCGCCTGCTCCATGGTGATCGGCTTGCGCAGGTGTGCCAGCGGATTCTTCGCGCCATTGGCGTGGTTCTTCACCGCTACGGCTGCAAGCTGCTCGCGAGTGGTTCCGTATTGATACATGTGCCTTCGCGCGATCATTGCAAACAGCGCCGGGAATGTCGCGCCGGCACGCACCTCTCCGGCTGTGTCCCCGGCCCCGGCGAGAATCTCGGAGACCACCGGCGTGGGCTGGGATGTCATCTTTTCGACGCCGCACACGAGAACCAGATCGTACAGTTCCGCGGCCACGGCGGAAACGGCGTGAAAAAAGGCCGAGCCGCTGGAGGCGCAAGCCGCCTCGAACCGGGTGCAGGGAACGCCCTCGATTCCCAACCCGCCCGCTACATAAGGCGCCAGATGGTTCTGACCCACGAAAGAGGGTCCGGCAAAGTTTCCGAGGTAAAAAGCCTCTATTTTAGAAGGAGTTACGTTGGCATCCGCGAGGCAATTCTCCCCCGCCTCTACAGCCAGGGAGCGCAAATCGCGGTCGGGGAACGCTCCAAAGGCGGTTTTGCCAACGCCCACCACCGCGACGGGTCTCATATATCATTTAGAATAGCGCCAGGAGAATACAGCAGCGCCAATAGAGCAGCGCCAAAAGAACAGCGCCAAAAGAACAGCGCCAATTGCACGGAAGTACACGCGCGGTCGTCAAACTGATGGAGGGAGAACCTTCAGATGCCGGCCGCCGTCCTTGGATTGAGAATGAGTGAAGCGCCCGGATCCACCCATTACGACGCGGTCCCACTTTCTTCGGAACAAGAAAGCCGATTCTTGTCGGAAAACATGCGGCGCATTTTTCTCTTGATCTACCGCAAGGTGGGCAATGTGGAAGACGCCAAGGACCTGACCCAGGAAGCCTTCATCAAAGCGATGCAGCGGCAGGACCAATTGAAAGATATGGACAAGGCGGCGCATTGGCTCTCTCGCATCGCCACCAATACGGCCATCGATTTTTTGCGCCGCTCGGGGCGGGTGGCATTTACGGATCTGGAGGACATACCGGAACCGTTCGTCAGTTCGCCCGCGGAAAACCCGGAGCAGCGAGTGTTGCGGAACGAGCATCGGGAACGGCTGGAGGCGGGATTGGAAATTCTGACCGGAAGAGAGCGTACGGCGCTGTTGCTGCGCGATGTCGAAGATCTTCCGGCGGAAGAAGTGGCAGCGCGTCTGAAATGCACCAAGGCCACGGTTCGTTCGCACATCGCCAATGCGCGAGTGAAGCTCAGGCGCCATTTTGAAAAAAGGCCCGTAGAAGGTAGATGAATGAAGACACACGCGGTCGAATCCGATCTGGCGCTGTTCGCCACCGGCGACCTGAATCCCTGGCGCTCCGCCCTGGTGCGCTTTCACGTGGCCCGGTGCGAGCAATGCCGCGAGACGGTGGATGCCTTCCGGAGGGATCGCGAGCGCTTGAGGCAGGAAGCCTCGCGAATGCCGCCGGGGCTCAATTGGGAGCGGCTGGCCGCGGAAATGGCGGCAAACATCCGGGTTGGTCTGGAGGCCGGGGAGTGCGTGGCGCCCCGCAGGAGCAAGCGCGCGGTCTGGACGGCAGGCTGGTTGAGCCTGCGCCATGTGAGCTTCGGCTGGAAGATTGCCGGCGCGCTGACCGCCGCCATCGCGCTGGTCGCGCTGGCGCTGTGGTTGAACTTCCCCGCGTCCGATCAAGCGGCATTGGGCAAGGCGATGAGCCAATTGCTGCGGGGAACACGCGTGCTGAATCCGGAAGGCAGAGCCGGCGACGACGCGGGTCCCGTGGCGGAGGCGTCGCCCACGGGAATTGAACTGCGCGAAAACGGCGGTGCCGTAAGGATTTCGCAGGGTGACCTGCGGCCGGTGGATGTATCGGTGAGCGCGCAAGGCTCGGCCAGCGCGCGCTATGTGGATGCGGACACGGGGCAGATCGTGATTACGAGTGTGTATGTTCAGTAAAGAAGTCAGAAGCCAGAAGACAGAAGCCAGAAGACAGAAGTCAGACGTCAGAAGGCGGAGCCTTTCGCTCCCTGCAGCTTCTCTCTTCTGTCTTCTGTATTCTGCCTCCTTTGCCGTCGGTCAAATGCCGAATGGACACATCGACGTACCCAAGGACGGGCCAGTCGGACTGGTGAGCGTGGATTGGAGCGGGTCGCGCGCGACACCGCGCGGCAGCGCCTACCTGGTCGATGTCCACGCGTCACTCACTCTGCGAAACTCCAGCCAAAAACATATCCGCGGGGTGATCCTGGAGGTGCTGGCGCAAGAGGTGACTCCCGGCGGCAAGGGCGCGGTGAAAGTGCCCAGCCTGGACGTCGCTCCGGGCGATGTCTTTTCGATGCGCATCGACGAGACTCTGCTCCGGCCGCTGGGCGCCGCCGAAAATGGACCCATGGTGGAGGTCCGGCTGGATGGAGTGCTATTCGACGATCTGACCTTCTACGGTCCCGACAAACTGAATTCGCAGCGGGAAATGACCGTTTGGGAGATGGAAGCCCGGCGCGACCGGAAATATTTCAAGACTCTGCTGGAGACCGCGGGACGCGACGCTTTGCAAAAGGAAATGCTGCTCAGCTTGACCCGGCAAGCGGATACGCCGCGTCCCGGAGTGCAGGTGGTTCGCGGGCGGGCGACCAACGCCGATCCGGAACACGAAGTGCAATTCGCGTTTCTGCATATGCCGGACGCGCCTGTCGAGCCGGCCTCCGGCGTGGCGCGCGTGACCGCCAATGAAGCCTTCGCGCCGAGGTTCGAGGTCCGCAACCTTTCCAAGCGGCCCATCCGCTACCTGGAGATCGGCTGGATTGTGAAGGACCGCTCCGGCAATGAATTTCTGGCCGCCACTTTGCCCGCGGACGTGAAGCTTGCGCCCGGTCAGGGCGCTCGCGTCTCTCCCGATGCCGAAATCCGATTCCCCGACCGCCTCGCGATTCAGAGTATGAGCGGCTTCGTTTCCACCGTGGAATACGGCGACGGCTCCTATTGGATCCCCAGCCGGCCCGCGATGGACGACCCGCAGCTTCGCAATCTGGCGACGCCCTCGCCCGAAGAACAGCGCCTTTCGCAGATCTATCGCAAGAAGGGCCTAGATGCGCTGATTCAGGAATTGAAGAAATTCTAGCCGGCGCCCGAAGGCGAGGCTATTTCACACTCTTTACCCATTACCGAAGCGCTTCAGGAAACCTAGCACCCGCGCCACATAGGTCCGCGTCTCGCGGAAGGGTGGTACTCCATGATAATGGTCGACCACCCCGGGACCGGCATTGTACGCCGCGATGACGCAGTTGATTGCGCCGCGGCGTTTGCCGTACCGCTCGGTCAGCCATCGCAGATAGCGGGTCCCGGCGTCGATGTTCTCCGCGGGCACCGCGGGATCGGCGCCGAACTGCCGGGCGGTTTCGGGCATCAGTTGCATGAGCCCGATCGCGCCTTTCTCCGAAACCGCCGTGCTGTCGAAGTTCGATTCCGCGGCGACGATGCTGGTGACAAGTGCCGCCGGCACGCGATGCTTGGCCGACGCTCCGGCGATTAATTTCAATGTTTCGGCTTTAGGCAGCGGCGGAGCTATCCGGCAAGCAGCCGGTGCGTCTTCAGGGACACGTGTCGATCCCGCCAAAGCCTGCGGCTTGGCGAAGAAAGCAGGCCACTGTAGAACCGAAAAACTGGTTTTGGGCGGCGGAGCGGACAGAAGTGTTTCCAAGGAAAACCAATCGAGGCGTACGGCAACCGGATATACCATTGGCGTACACCCCAGGAACAGGGCGATTACAACGAATTTCATTATGATTGTCTACTGGCTAACAGAAACTTCTCTTGAACGGCCTCGCAGTCAGTGAAGAGAGGCGCAGAAATCACTCCGAAATGAAACAGCGCTAGGTCAAACCCCCATTGTATCATCCGGGTGTTCCTGAGCTTAATGCCAGCGCTTTCTCGATGCGCTACGAGATCCCGGTTTCGAGAGAGCCGGCTAGAACTGCTAGCCTGGGCGGTATATGGCTCTGCCCCTGGAGATCGCTCCCCAAGAAGTGAAGCGCCGGCTGGATGCGGGCGAAAAGCTTCACCTGATCGACGTGCGCGAGCCTCACGAATTCGCGTTGGCGCGACTCGAAAACGCCGAGCTGATTCCCATGCGCCAGATCCCAGGCGAACTGCAGCATTTGGAAGGGCGCGCCGAAGACGGCGGCTTAATCGTTTATTGCCATCACGGCGTGCGCAGTCTGAACGTAGTGAGCTGGCTGCGGGAACAGGGCCTCGAAGCGTGCCAGAGCCTGGCGGGCGGGATCGACGCCTGGAGTCTTACGATCGACCCGGCGGTTCCTCGCTACAGTTGAGGCTCGGCCGTAAGCCTCTTTAACCCCTCCAAGAGCCCACTATCTGTCGGACCGCGACATTGAGGCGGTTCCAAACGTTAATATTCGCGATCGCGATAAGCAAGGCTGCAAGCGCTTTCTCGTCGTAGTGTTTGGTTGCCTCCTCCCAAATCTGGTCAGGTACCGGATCAGGCCGGTCGCTAATCCGGGTGGCGGCCTCGGCCAGCGCCAAGGCGGCTCGCTCCGCTGGATTGAAGCAAGTGTTATCGCGCCACGCCGCCACCGCGAAAAGGCGATCGTCGGTCTCGCCTGCATTCTTGAGCTCGCGAGAGTGCATGTCCACGCACACGCTGCAGCCGTTGATCTGGCTCGCGCGCAGCTCGACAAGTCCGATCGTCTTCAAGGGCAGGCCGCCCTCCTTCGCGGCTTCATGCAAATCGTTCAGAGCCTTTCTCGCGGCCGGAAGAATCATAACGGGGTGATTCATTCGCGCTTTCATCGCTTCTTTGGTTTCTAGCATGATTGCTCCCTTCGCGGTCCGTCCAGCGGCCTCACTACGATGACGCAGTGCGACAAGACAATGTGACAAATGGGCAGATTTAGCCGGCCGGCCGCGGGTTCGGCCTCTTCCGCGGCATGGGCTGGGGCCGGCTCAACGCGGAGAAACACGAAGCGGCCCGCGATGGCCGCCGCGGCCAAGGCGGCGATGGCCATCACGAAAGCCGCGGCGTAGCCGAACGCACTCGCGATCAGTCCCGCGGAAAACGAGCTCATGCCGACGAAGAGATCGTAGAAGGCACCCAGCACGCTCACCGTCGAGCCCCGCTCTCCGTCGGGGACGCGGCGCAACACTGTCGAGGCGATCGAGGACCAGGGAAACGAAAATCCGAATCCTAGCAGCGCGGCGCCCAGAATCGCGCCGCCCCGTGCCGGTCCGGTGGCGAGAATCGCCAGTCCCATCGCCATCCCGGCAAGACCGCTGTAGAACGTGATGCCAGGAGAGACGCGGTCCGGCAATCCGCCCAGGAAAAAACGCGACAGCACCACCAGCGCGGCATAGGTGGAAAACGCCGCTGGACCTGAGTTGCCATGCCGGGCCAGATGCAGAATCAAAAAGCCGGTGATCACCGGGTCATTGCTGTCCAAAATAGCGCGATGATTTCGGCGGCTGACGGCGGCCGGAGCAGGCCGATCCTCATTACTCTGGAGTGGGTTCCCTGACAAGAACCACTCATCGAGGAAAGAGGATCAGCCGTGACTCAAGTATGTAGC
>DATDGT010000045.1:0-8196 GCA_036521975.1 Bryobacteraceae bacterium | reverse complement strand
AAGATCGATTTCCAAGGTTCCCGCGTCACTTCCGACGGCGGCCTGATCCTGGTGCGCGAACTCGACGAGCGACTGGGATTTGGAGAATTGATCCAGCAGCATCTGACCGATTCCCGTCGTGGCAAGAACACGCAATTTCCTTTCGCCGACTTGCTGCGGCAATCGGTGTACAGCCGCCTGGCGGGCTACGAAGACCTCAACGATGCGGAGCGACTCTCCCAGGACCCGACTTTCCGGCTCATCGGTTCGGAGAAGATTTGGGATCGAGGCGCAGCCCTGACCTCCCGATTGCAGACCTTTGAGACCGAGATGCTGGCCGAGGAGGAGAACTTCACCGGACTGGCGCGACTCAACCGGGCGCTGATCGGTAGAGTTGAAGCCATGGACACAGGCTATGGGACGATCCTGGACCTGGATTCGACGGAGGTCCCGGTATACGGCGAGCAGGAGCAGAGCGCTTACAACGGGTACTTCGAGTCCACCTGTTTTCATCCTCTGCTGCTGTTCAATGGCGCGGGTGATTGCTTGGCGGCCCAGCTCCGCCCCGGCAACGTGCATGGCGCTGAGGGCTGGGAAGGAGTGCTGCTGCCGGAGATCGAGCGGCAGCAACAAAGGGGAAAGGAGGTCGCCTTCCGGGGAGATGCGGCTTTTGCCAAGCCGGAGGTCTACGAGGCGCTGGAGGAACGAGGGGTGAAATACGCCATCCGGATTCCGGCCAACGACAGCCTGGAACGCGACATCGCGGAGTTGCTGCCGCGTCCGGTGGGAAGGCCCAGTCAGAAGCCCTTGGTCGAGTACAAGGGGTTTCTCTACCAGGCGGCCAGTTGGAAGACGGCGCGGCGGGTGGTGGCCAAGGTGGAGCATCACGCCGGGGAGTTATTCCCGCGAGTGGGCTTCATCGTGACCAATTTGACGCTGCCCAGCCGGGCGGTGGTCCGGTTCTATAACAAGAGAGGGACGGCGGAGCAGTGGATCAAGGAAGGGAAACAGGCGGTGAAGATGACGCGGTTGAGCTGTCATCGGTTCCGGTCGAACGAGGTGCGGCTGTGGCTGAGCGTGATCGCCTACCACCTGGGGAACCTGTGGCGGCGACTGGTGCTGCCGCAGCGGATTGGGAACTGGTCGCTGACCAGCTTGCAGCAGCGGCTGGTGAAGACGGGTGGCCGGCTGGTGAAACACGCCCGCTATTACTGGCTGCTGCTGGCCGAGAGCCACCTGACGCGCCGACTCTTTGGAGCCATGGTGCGGCGGATCGAGCTGCTGCCCTTGCCAGCCGGGTAGACGAGCCAGCGACCGGACGGATTTCAGCGGGAACAGAGGAGAGGGCAGGAGAAGTGTCGGAGGAATCGCTCAAAAGAGGGCCACCTTCGGGTCTTGGGAGGCGCAGGAGGAGCAAATCCGACCTGTTCGGTGGCCCCTTCAAGGTCGGACCCGGCTGGTGGTTGAATTCGGGGCGATCCAGTGGTACGTTGTCGGTCGGCCGGGAACCCAAAGTGGAAATTCCGGCTCTTACCTTAAAGACCTTCCACGCCGATATTCTGCTAACTTGACAGAGCCTAAGACGTCTATATATTATGATGTCTCAGTATGCGAAACCCGGACGCTCTTCAAGGTTCACTCGATCTACTGGTGCTGAAGATTCTCTCCCGCCGGCCGCAATTGCACGGCTACGCCATCATGTCGGCAATCCAGGATATGTCCGACGACGTGCTGCGGGCGGAGGAAGGCTCGCTCTACCCGGCCCTTCATCGTATGGAGGAATGCGGCTGGATCCGTGCGAAATGGATTACGAAGGAAAGCGGCCGGCGGGCGCGCCTTTATGAGCTGACCGCGGTGGGCAGGAAGCAGCTTGCCGCGGCGGAATCGCGCTGGCAGGCAGTGACCGCGGCAGTAAATCGCGTGTTGAGGATGGCCTGATATGTCATGGTGGACACGCCTAGCGAATGTGTTAGGTCCCGATCGCCTGAGCCGCGACATCGACGAGGAGCTCCAGGCGCACCTCGAAGAAGCCGTCGAGCAGGGACGCGATCCCGCCGAGGCCGGTAGGGCGCTGGGCTCGGCTCTTCGATTGCGCGAAGAGAGCCGTGATGTACGGCTGATTGTTTGGCTGGACTCACTGCGCGCCGACGCTGTTTTCGGCTGGCGGCAGCTCATGAAGAACAAAGTGGCGTCCTTAGCGGCCATCCTGTCGCTCGCTCTTGGAATCGGCGCTTGCACCTCGGCCTTCCGGCTGATCGACGCCCTGCTGCTGCGGCCGTTGCCTGTCACTCATCCGGAGCAGTTATACACCCTCGCTCGGACGGGAATTGATCCCGAAGGTAGATTTGCGACGGAGGATGAGTGGGCGTACCCGGACTTTCAGTTAATGCGTGCCGCCGCGAAGGGTGAAGCCGAGCTGATTGCGATCTCCTATTCGGAACGAGCCGACGTCACCTATGGCTCAGATCAGGACATGGAGAAAGCCTACCTGCAATACGTCTCCGGATGGATGTTTGGTTCGTTCGGATTGCGGCCCACGCTGGGCCGTTTGTTGACAGAAGACGACGATCTCAAGCCCCACGCCCATCCCTACGCTGTGCTCTCGTACGACTATTGGAAACATCGCTTCGGTGAGGACCCGAAGGTGATCGGGCGAACCTTCCGGATGGGCAACGACCTTTACGAGGTTGTGGGCGTCGGCCCAGAGCGGTTTACGGGCACCGAACCGGGCACAATAGTCGACATCTTTGTTCCCACCATGATGCATCCGGGTGCGGTACATGCGGACTGGACCTGGATGCGGACGCTGGCGCGGGTAAATCCGGGGGTCCCGCTGGAGCCTCTTCGCGCCAGGCTTGATGCCACCTCCCGAGCCTTTGAAACAGACAGGGCCAAAGGCTTCCATGGAGTGTCCCAGAAAGAGATCGATGAGGAGCTAAACCACCCGCTGGTACTTGAGCCCGCGGCTGCGGGCGCTTCCGATTTACAGAACAATTACCGCACTTCGCTCGCGGCCTTGGGCGTGCTGGTGGCGCTCGTCCTGCTGATCGCATGCGCCAACGTCGCCAACTTGATGACGGCCCAGGCGGCGGCGCGCACTCGTGAGATGGCGCTGCGCGTCTCCATCGGCGCCGGACGCCGTCGCCTGGTGCAGCTTGTTCTGGTGGAGAGCGCATGGTTGGCGTTTCTGGCAGCCGCCCTCGGAGCACTCTTCGCTTGGTGGGCTGCACCCTTCGTAGTGGGCATGATCAATCCGCCGGATAATCCGGCGCGCCTGTTCCTTCCGGCGGACTGGCGCGTGCTAGGTTTCGGCCTGGCGCTGACGGTTGCCGTCATGCTGCTGTTCGGTCTGGCCCCGGCGCTGCGCGCTTCGGCGGTGCAACCAGTGAGCGCGCTGAAAGGTGGTCAAGACCCGCCCTCCCGGCGCCGCTTGATGCACGCTCTGATTGCCGTCCAGGCCGCGTTCTGTTTTTTGGTGCTTTTCGTGGCTGGCCTCTTCGTTGCCACTTTCCAGCGACTCTCGAATCGGCCCACCGGCTTTTCTGCTGACCGCCTGTTGACGCTTGAGACGGTGGCGCGCCGCCCGCAGCCGCAGGCCTACTGGGACCAGACGGTCGAGCATCTGCGTGAAGTACCCGGCGTCGAAAGCGTGGCGCTGGCGAGCACAACACTGATGGCCGGCTGGAGCTGGAACAACTCTGTCTCCGTTAATGGCGCGCCGCCAAACGGGGTGCTCAGCTACTTCATGAGCGTGTCGCCGGGGTGGCTGGAAGCCATGAAGATTCCTCTCATCTCGGGCCACGATTTTCTTCCCAGTGACACGTACCCGGGGTCGGCCCTTGTGAACCAAACCTTCGCCAAGGAGTACTTTAAAGGAGAGGATCCGGTTGGGAAGTCATTTGACATGGTGTTTGACGAAGGCCGGAGCGAGCATTTCAAGGTTGTCGGCCTCGTCGGTGATGCCTGCTACCGCGACGTGCACGAGCCGACCCTGCCTCAGGCCTATTATCCTTTCCGGTCGGTCGATACCAGGAACGCGCTGGCGCTGAAGGGCCAGGAACAGGGAACATTCATCGTGCGCACAGCCACCGCGAACCCCCTCGCGATGGCTTCCATCTTGCGCCGCGAAATACCGCGAGCCTGGCCTGAATTTCGAGTGTCCAACATTCGCACACAGCTTGAGATCAACCAGTCCCATACGGTTCGCGAGCGGCTGCTGGCGAGGCTGGCATTCTTCTTTGGTGTCGTGGCGCTCTTGCTAGCGGGCGTCGGACTTTACGGCGTACTTGATTACTCTGTACTGCAGCGCCGCCGCGAAGTAGCCATCCGCATGGCGCTGGGCGCTCAGGCCGCCGACGTGGCGCGGCGCGTTACTGGGGACGTTTTCTCGATGGTACTTGCCGGTGCGCTTGCAGGCCTCACGCTCGGCTTCGTGTCGGTTCGATACATCGAGTCACTGCTCTATCAGGTGAAACCCGGCGACCCGAGAATGCTGGCGCTTCCGGCGCTCACCATTCTGGCTGCCGCCCTGTTGGCCGCGTTGCCGCCGGTGATTCGCGCCGTGCCCATTGATCCGGCCCTGATGCTGCGCGCGGAATAACGACGTCGACGTAGCGCAGGGCTCGTTTTCAGCCCTGCGGGTTTTTAGCGGGGTCAGGCGAACAAAAGCCGCAAGGCTGAAAGCGAGCCTTGCGCTACAACTTCCAAGCTCGGGTATGAATTGAATTCCAAGGACAACCTGCCATGTCATGGTGGTCACGGTTTGCCAACGTATTTCGCGGCGATCAGTTGAGCCGCGAAATCGATGAAGAGCTGCAGTCACACGTCGAAGAAGCCACGGAGCGGGGCCGCGATCTTGCCGCGGCCCGCAGAGCGTTGGGCTCGCCGCTGCGGTTGCGCGAGGAGAGCCGTGACGTGCGGCTGATTGTGTGGCTCGACTCGCTGCGCGCTGATGCTGTCTTCGGCTGGCGGCAGCTCATGAAGAACAAAGTGCCTGTGGGCGCCGCGATCCTCTCGCTTGCGCTCGGGATTGGGGCTTGCACCTCTGCTTTCCGGCTAATCGACGCTTTGCTCTTCCGGCCGTTGCCTGTCTCTGACCCGGACCGGTTGTACGCGGTCTCCTTTGAAGGACCGAACGCGATGACCGCCAAGGCAATGACTTACGACAGTTGCTCCTACCCGATGTTCCTCCGAATGCGCGAAACCGTCAGGGGCGAGGCCGAGCTCATCGCCATCTCCTACGCCGACCACGTCGATCTCACCTACGGGTCGGACGAGGAGACCGAAAAGGCCTATTTGCAGTACGTGTCGGGTTGGATGTTCAGCTCCTTCGGGCTGCAGCCGGCCCTGGGCCGCCTGCTAACCGCAAGCGACGATCTGAAACCGGGTGCGCATCCATACGCAGTTCTCTCTTATGACTATTGGAGACACCGGTTCGGGGAAGACCCAAAGGTAATCGGGCGCACCTTTCAGATGGGTGGGGTCCTCTACGAGATCGTCGGCGTGGGCCCGGAGCGCTTCACCGGCACGGAAACCGGCATTTTGACCGACGTGTTTGTGCCCATGATGATGAAGAACCCCGCTACGCTTACCAGCCCGGACAATTTCTGGCTTCGGACCCTGGTTCAGCTCAAGCCTGGCGTGACCCCGGAGCCTGTCGACCAGAAGCTGCTTGCAACCTTCCGGGCCATCCAGCAGGAGCGTGCAAAGGGCTTCACCACCATGCCCCGGCCGGTTCTCGCAACATACCTTAAGGAGACCCTACTGCTGGAGCCCGCGGCCGCCGGCCGCTCCAACCTCCAACGGGACTACCGCAGTGCGCTCGTAGCCTTCGCGATTTTGGTTGCGCTGGTGCTGTTGATCGCCTGCGCCAACGTCGCCAATCTGACGACGGCACAGGCGGCAGCGCGCGCGCGCGAGATGGCGTTGCGCGTCTCCATTGGGGCGGGTCGCGCCCGGCTGCTGCAACTGGTGCTGGTGGAAAGCGCCTGGATCGGGTTCCTCGCGGCTGCAACAGGGTTGGCGTTTGCCTGGTTCTCCGCTCCGCTAGTGGTGGGCATGATTAATCCGTCCGATGACCCTGTGCGGCTGTACCTCCCGGCGGACTGGCGGGTGCTCGGGTTCGGACTGGCGTTAGCGCTGGTAGTGACGCTTCTTTTCGGTTTGGCGCCCGCCCTACGCGCCTCCGCGGTGCAGCCCGCGGGCGCGCTGAAAGGCTGTGAGAATCCACACTCGCGGCGCCGCCTGATGCACGGGTTGATTGCAACGCAGGCCGCCTTCTGTTTCGTGGTCTTGTTCATTGCCGGCCTCTTTGTCGTGACGTTTAAACGGCTCTCGGAGCAACCCCTGGGCTTCTCCCCCGCGCGGATTCTCGCGCTCGAAACCATTGCGCGGCCCGCCCAGTTACCCGTGTATTGGGACCAGGTCGCCACTCGTCTTCGGCAGGTTCCCGGAGTGGAGAGGATAGCGACGGCGGGTTGGGCTCTGATGAGCGGCGAGAGCGCCGTGGGCTCCATTTCCACTAACGGCGAATTACCGACCGAGGTCTTTTCCGACTTTCTCAGTGTTTCGCCAGGCTGGCTCGAAACGATGAGAATTCCTTTGATCGATGGCAGTGACTTTCGCAACACAGACGCTTACCGCAGCGCGCCAGCGATCAACGTCGACCCTATGACTCCGCGCGCGGCGGAAGACAGCTCCGGCGCGGCAATCGTGAACCAAGCTTTTGCGAAGCAGTATTTTGGCGGAGCTGATCCCGTGGGTAGGTCGTTTGAGAGAGTGAATTCGAGCGGCGCCAGGTTACGCCTGGAGATTGTGGGCTACGTCCGAGACGCGCGCTCGCGCGACGACTTGCGTCTGCCTATCCGGCCTACGGTTTATATTCCAATCCAGGCCGTAGACGCGAACGGCGCCTTCCGCCCAACGAGCAGAGCGACTTTCCTAGTGAAGACGTCGACCTCAGACCCGCTTGCGCTGGCAGCGGTTCTGCGGCGCGAGGTGCCGCGCACGCGGCCCGACTTTCGGGTGAGCAACATTCGGACCCAGACCGAGATCGACCAATCGAAGAATTTGCGTGAGCGCCTGCTGGCTAGGCTGGCATTCTTTTTTGGCGCGGTCGCCCTTTTGCTGGCGGGTGTTGGCCTCTACGGCGTGCTCGATTATTCCGTACTCCAGCGGCGGCGCGAAGTGGCCATCCGTATGGCGCTCGGCGCTCAAGCCAGTGAGGTCGCGCGCCGCGTTACCACGGACGTATTCTCCATGGTGATCGCCGGGGCTTTCGCAGGTCTCGCGCTCGGCTTCGCGTCGGTGCGATACGTGGAGTCGCTGCTTTACCAGGTGAAACCTGGCGACCCTCGGATGCTAGCCTTCCCTGCCCTCACCATTCTGGCCGCGGCGTTGCTGGCCGCGCTGCCGCCAGTAATTCGCGCAGTCCGCATTGATCCAGCTTTGATGCTGCGCGCGGAATAAGACGCGAAGAAGGACTCCTGCCTTCGTCGCCCCACCGGTTTCAGATGAAGGGTGCGTGGAGGGCACCCGATTCGCATATAATCTCGGGATCATGCACCTTTTGGATAGGGCCTTCGGGCCGGAGTCTTGGCCCAACTGGATTCTAGCAGGTACTGCTATCTTTGGCCTAATTTACGCTGAAGCCTCAAAACTGGTAATTCCGTTAAAAATCTATCTTTTGTCGCTCATCTTCAATGTTCCCATTTCCACATATCCAGAAAGATGGTCTGAGATTGCTTCCCCTTCGATCAAATTCCAGTGGGCTGGAGGATATCCCTGTAATTGCTTGAAAGATTCCCTCAAATCTTCCCATTCAATGTCTGGAAACTCGTCAGCAGTGCGGGTGAACTTGGTTGCTTCCCATGCGGCAAAATCTGCGGCTTGCAGCGGTCTTAGGATGTCTGATTCCTGCCATTCCTCACCTGAGACTTTTGGTTTGAATATAGGAGCAGGTTGCTTTGCCCACTTCAGGGTTTCCCTTAGTTGCTTTTCGTCTTTTTCTCCATCTTCAAAGAACGATTGAATAGGAATCTTGTGGCGGTTCTTCAGCGCGTAATTGTGAGCCGCATCGACACAGAGGCTGTCCCTGATTTCGTTGGAGGTTGAGCGACGGTTCTCGGACCCGATTTGATTAGAATCGGGCTGGGAAAATCTCAAGCAAAGGAGAACCGTCGTGGAGAAAACGTATCACATTGCGGAGAAGAGCGACAG
>DATDGT010000044.1:0-76625 GCA_036521975.1 Bryobacteraceae bacterium | reverse complement strand
TGCCGAACGCCCCCTCCCACTGGGCCACCTGCCGCTTGTCGGATTCTCTTAATTTGAGCGAAACAGCTTTGCGGGACACAACCAACAGTATGCAGCAAAGCCGCATCAATAGTCCAGTTATTTATTGGACACTACACTAGGGAACCCGCGGAGCATCGATCGTCGCCGCGTCCTCAATTCCATTTCCGGTGACGTTGTTCAGTCCGATCAGAGGTCCCGTGTAGCCCGCGATTTGCACATTCCGGATCTCCGCGTTTCGGACGTTTGCGAGCGCAATCCCCTTAGCACACGCGCCTGTCACATTTGTCAACGAGAGGCCATCCAGCGGTTTCCTCGGATGAATGGAGACCGCATCCGTCAGCATGGAGCAGCCGGTGACGCGAATATTGGAAAATTGGAAATTCCTGGCCGCGGGGATGCCTTCGCCCCCCGGCACCGGCGCCTCATCTTGTAAGCCGCTGCTGAGGATGTTAATTCTCAAAAAACCGCCCCTCATATCGGAGACATCTAAATCGTCGGCCGCGATGTCCTCGATGAATGCCCCGCGACCTGTACGGCTCTTGATGTAAATCGCAAATGTCTGGGCGTGCGTGAATTTGCAATGTTCGATTCGAACGCCGCGAATGCCGCCCGAGGTCTCGCTGCCGATGCCGATGCACGCAAAAATCGAGCCGGCCAACGTGCAATTCGATATCAGCACGTCTTCCGTAGTTTTCAAAAGAGCGTACGCCTCGCTGCCGCGGCCGGATTTGATGGCGATGCAATCGTCGCCCGTGGCGATATCGCAGCGATCGACTCGGACATGTTTGCAGGAATCGATATCGATTCCATCGCCATTCCCTCCCGTGCTCCGAATGGTGAGGTTCTCCAGGAACACATTCTCGCAATAGGTAGGATGAATGGACCACATCAATCGATAGTCGGTGTGGAATTGTTCGAGACGAATGTCCGAGCACCCAATCAGCTCGATCAGAGCGGGGTGACGCAGCGGATTCTGCGCCGTGGGACGCCCGCCGAGCGCCGGATTGCCTACGATTCTCCCCGGGCCCACGATCCCTGTATGCGAAGCATCGAGCGCATAAACCAGCCCAACATGCCCCTGAATCCACTTCCCTTCCCATCGAACCTGCGTCACAGGATAGTCGGCAAAATCGGGGCTGCCAAGAATAGCCGCGTCGCTATCCAGGCGAAGAACAACTCCGGATCTCAGCGCCACCGCTCCTGTCAGATATTCACCGGCAGGAACCATCACTTCGCCGCCGCCGAGCACCCAACATCGGTCGATGGCCTGCTGGATGGCGCCTGTATTTTTCGTACGTCCGTCGCCGGCCGCGCCAAATTCCTTGACGTTCAGAGCGACAGAGCCGAAAGCGTACCTGCCAACCAAGCACGCTCCGGCAGCTTTTAAAGCGCTTCGACGCGTGAGCATATCAGAAGCCATGGGCCGATCGCCGCCCGCCCGGGCATGAAGCTGCCCATTATAGCGGCTGTCCGCCTGGCTTCCGGGGCCGGTCGCAAATGGCCGATGGGAACCACGGACGAAATCGCAAAGACGCGCAGTTCTCATCGATATCGGGAGGGGAATCGCGAGACTCTCCTATTCGTCAATACGGCCCGCGTTGGAGTTTGGATTTATTTTCACCGAACGAAATCCAAAACTCCCGCGCCTGCGTAATGAGATTGAAGGCTTTCCGAAAACTTCAAGCCAAAGGAGAAAACTATGAGTCGATACTGCCGTAGCGGACTTTTGCTCGTCTTTCTTACCGGCGGCATGTTTGCCGCGAGTCATCGGAACGGTCCGCTGCTGCTCGAGGACCAGACTGCGAATCTGAACGATTTTTATATATTCAGAAGTTACGAAACCGGCAAGAGTGACAGGCTTGTGATGAGCATGAGTGCCCAGGGATTTCAGAACCCCGACAATGGGCCAAGCTATTACAAGTTCTCTGACAGCGTTTTGTACCGGTTTAACATCAACAACCAGCGCGGTCTGGATGGAAATCCGGACATCGCGGTGGACTTTATTTTCAACACCACGCTGCGTCCCAATCCGACTTTCGTTTCCTATTTCGGGACCATTACGAACATCGATAGCCCCGGAATTTTTCTTTATCAGACTTACAGCGTCGTGGTTCGCAACCTGGACAGCGGATTCACACAGTACTTCACCGCCGACGTTAATGGCCACCCATTATCCGTTGCGCCGCCAAATCTGGGGCCTAAATCGACGCCCATGTATGAAGCCAACCTGGGCGCCCCCTCGGTTTTCACGTTGAGCAATGGAATGCGTGTTTTCGCGGGGCCGCGTGATGACGCATTCTTTTTCGATAGCGGCGCGACGTTCGATACCCTGAATTTCCGGACCGCCAGCGGTGCTCCCATCAATACGCCGGACATCGGGGCCGGCGCCGCGTATCCGAAAGCAGTGGATGGATTCGCCGGATACAACATCAGCCTGATTGCGGTCGAAATGCCCATTTCGATGGCGACGGCGGATGGCAGCGTCCCCACCGCCCCGTCGGCAACCTCGAAGATCGCGGGCTGGGCTACGACCATGCGGCAGCAAGTTACGGTGCGTCCGAGCCCCGACGATCCGATTTACCTTGGCGATTACGTGCAGGTGGATCGCGTGGGGAATCCGCTGACGGTAGAGGCTCTGATTCCGCTTCCGATGAAGGACTATTGGAATCGCAGCACTCCGAACAACGATCAGCAATTTGCGAATTTTATCGGCGCTCCTTTTTTCGTGAGCGGGATTCTGAATGGCGTTTACAATCTCAAGGTTCAGGCGTCCAGTCGCACCGATCTGCTCAGCGTGTTCGTGCCGGATATCACGCGCATCGAATTGTCGACCCCGCCGACGCCACTCGCGCAGCAGAGCCGTTTGGGGCCCTTGGGCGGAGACAATGCCGGTTGGCCCTTCGGTGGACGCAGACCCAATGATGACGTCGTCGACATCGGGTTGCGCGCGCTCGCGGGAGTTTTGCTGCCGAACGTCACCAACGTTCCGCCGCTCGGGGACGGTGTGAATGAAAACGACGTCCCGACGCTGGCTGTTTTTCCGTTCCACGCTGCCCCGCACGCGGGTTATCTGCATAGCCAGGAAAACGGCACCAATGGCAACGGTACGCCGACGGGTCAGTAGGCTACTTCTCGAGTAAGAAGTTGTCAGTTATCAGTTGTCAGCTCTCAGTTTCCGGTTTTCGGAGCTGACGACTGATAACTGACGACTGATGACTGACGACTATGAGACACCCGCTGGAAAGGAGCCGCCATGAGAGCATACCTGATTTTGATTTCTGCCGTCGCAGCGCTGGCGCAATCGTCCGCGGACCAGATCACCGGAGCACTGGTGGACCGGTCACTTGCGCAGCACGCCGGCGTTCTGAAAACCGACGATCAAATCAAACTGTACAGCACGATCGCGGCGTCGCGGCCGGACAACCAGCATTACAAAGTGCTGCTCGCGAGCACCTATGTCCAGAAGACCCGCGAGACGACAGACTATTCCTATCTCGATCGTGCGGTTGCGATCTTGAACGATGTGTTGGCGGCGGACAACTCGAACTACGAGGCGCTGCGGCTCGCCACCGAAACGGAGCTGGAACGGCACCTGTTCGCGCGCGCCGCGGAAAGCTCGCTTCGCTTGATCCAGATCGACGGCGCCGATCCCTGGAACTGGGGCACGCTGGGGGATGCCTACGTGGAAATGGGCGGTTACGAAAAGGCCGCGGATGCGTATCAGAAGATGGTGTCGCTCCGCCCGGACTTGGCGAGCTACAATCGCGCCGCGCATTTCCGCTTCTTGTTCGGCGACGCCGGCGCGGCCGTAGCCATCATGCAGAAGGCGATCCAGTCCGGCAGTTCGATGCCGGAAAACGTTGCCTGGTGCATGGTGGATCTTGGCAACATTTATCTGAAGACCGGCAAGAACGAGCTTGCCCGGCAGGAGTTCCTGGACGCGCTGCGCGTATTTCCGAAATATCCGAGCGCCTACGCGGGCCTTGGAAAAACGCTCGCCGCGAGCGGAGATGTGAAGGGTGCGATCGAAAATTACCGGCGGGCGCAGGAACTCGTTCCCCTGCCCGATTACGCATCGGCGCTGATCGATTTATACGAGAGAACGGGTAATAGTGCGGAAGCGGCCCGTCAGAAAGAGCTACTCGAAACGATCGATCGCCTGGCGGTGGCAAATAGCGAAAAGGCCAACCGCAATCTGGTGTTCGCATTCGCGGATCATCACATGAAGCTCGACCGCGCTCTGGCGCTCGCACAGGGCGAACTGGAATTCCGCCGCGATGTTTACAGCTACGACGCCCTTGCGTGGGCGCTGTACATGAACGGCCGTTATCAGGAGGCCCAGGACGCGATGGACAAGGCTGAAAGGATCGGCACACCCGAACCGGACTTTGCGCGCCATGCGCGGGCTATCGCCGAAGCGCTGAAAAAGGACGAGGCGAAAAAAGAAGGTGAGCGATGAAGCACATTCTTATTGTTTTGGCCCCCGCCCTATTAGGTGCGGCCGAATTGCCCAGGCTTGAGCAACTCTTCGATACGAAACTATCGCCGGCCGAACGCGCCAACATCTGCTTCGAGCTGCGAGGGAACTCCTCGGAGGAGGTCATCGGCGCGATGGCGCGAGCGATCGAGAATCCAGCGCTCCTTTCTTGCGCCGCGGACAATCTTCGCATCGCGAAAGCAGTCGAGCCCCTGAGGCAGGCTCTTCACAGCTCGAATGCGCAGACGCGAGCCGCCGCCGCCCGCGAGCTCGGATCGTTCCAGGATGTCGCCTTACTCAAAGATTTGAACGCAGCGGCGCATGACCCCAACCTGTTGGTTGCCTCCAATGCGCTGGGCGCGCTTGCCGTCTACCGGGATCCCGCCGTTCTACCCTACCTTGGTGCGTTGGCCGCCGCGGGAGGCATGATCGGAGATATGGCGCTCGAACGAATCCTCGAGCTCGATCCGCAGTTGGCGATCTCCATCGCGCGGCGGCTGATCCAAAGCTCGCAGGTGTCCGATACGCTCTACGCGATACGGACGATGGCGCGGGCGGGCGACGGTTCCGATCTGCCCCAGCTCGCCCGGATTGCGGGAGCTGCCGAAGACGTTCAGACCCAGCCAAGCCGCGGCTTCGGTTTCATGCCCCCGATCAACTTGGCGCGCGCGGCCCAGTCGGCCATCGCGCAGATCAAGACGAGAACGAGCGAGTAACCAGGAGTCTGCGAGTAACCAGGAGACTGAATGACGCGTCCCGCTAAATCCGTTCTGCTGATCGCGTTTTGCGCCGGCTCGCTCGTGGCCCATCCGATGGGCAACTTCAGCATCAGCCACTATGCCGGACTCCACATCGAACGCGACGCCATCGAAGTCCGCTACATCATCGACATGGCGGAAATACCCACGTTCCAGGAGTTGCAACAAAGCGGCTTAACACCGCGGCAGGACGACCCCGGCCTGGAACGGTACTTGACCGCGAAAGCGGGCGAGCTGGCAAAGGGTCTCGGGATAACACTGAACGGACGGGCTCTTCCTTTGAAGCCACTTACGCCCCCGCCGTTACCGGCGGGGCTGAAAAATGAAGCGCTCTTTTCTCAAGGGGCGGGAAACTTATCCACCATGAAGCTGGGCTTCGTCTATCGAGCCGAACTGCCGGGTGCTGAAAGATACGAACTCTCCTATCAGGACACCAATTTTGCGGGACGCGCGGGATGGAAAGAGATTGTCATTTCGGTGAGCCCTGAAGTCCATGTCGCGGATGGAGTCGTGCTGCGGCATGACCGCAGTTCCATGCTGTCGAATTATCCCACGGATCCTTTGGACAACCCACCGCAAGACCTGTCGGCCAGGTTCGCCTTCACCGTGATTGCGCCGCCCGTCCGAACTTCGCGAACGCGACCCATGGTGCCCCCGGCGCCTGCTCGCGCGAAACCCGCTCCTGTGGAGCCGGTTCCTAGTGCGGCTCATGGTCCGGCTCAAAGCATCGATCTCCAGCCCAATCAGCAGACCACCCCGCGCAATGCTTTTACCGAATTAATGGCCGGAAAAGAGATCGGCCTGGGAGTGATGCTGATAGGTGCCCTGGTAGCCGCGGGATTGGGAGCACTGCATGCACTCGAACCAGGGCATGGGAAGACGATCGTGGCCGCGTATCTGGTGGGTTCGAAAGGCACTGCGCGTCACGCATTCCTGCTGGGCTTAATTGTCACGGCCTCCCACACCGCTGCGGTATATCTGCTCGGAGGTGTTAGTCTGTACGCTCAGAAATACATCTTGCCGGACCGCCTGTATCCATTCCTGAGTGTAATGTCGGGAATTCTGATCGCCGGAATGGGAATGTATATTCTCTTGCAGCGCTTCTCCGGTATCGACGTCTCCCACAGTCATGGTCCAGGCGGGCACACGCATGGCGTGTTGTGGGGATCCCGGCCGGAGGAGAAACTCGAGGGCCGCCAGCTTGCCGCGCTCGGCATCACCGCGGGGATCGTGCCGTGTCCGGCGGCGCTGGTTGTTTTATTGAGCGCCGTAACACTGCATCGTGTCGGTTTCGGGCTCTTTCTGATAATTGCCTTCAGCCTGGGCCTGGCCGCGGTGCTTATTGCCATGGGACTCGCGGCGGTGTCCGCTGGCCGGCTCATGTCTCGCCTGCCTGCGGACGGACCGCTGATTCAGCGTTGGCTGCCGGTCGCCTCCGCCGCGATCATAACGACTCTGGGCTGCGTTGTTGTGGTTCGCGGATTAATGGCCGCGGGAATCGTGCAGATTCGAATCTGATACCCAAGTTGTCACGTATTAGTCCGTGAGGGTGAACATGCTTTCTCTTATTGGCATTCTGATCTTGGCATTCTTCCTGGGGATGCGTCACGCTACCGATCCCGATCACGTCATCGCGGTGACTACCATCGTTACCCGGCAGCGCGGCGCCGCAAGGGCCGCCATGATTGGCGCGCTCTGGGGGATGGGCCACACCTTTACGATTTTCGTTGTCGGCGCGGCGATCATACTGTTCAAGGTGGCGATTCCGCCTCGCGTTGGTTTATCGATGGAGTTTGCAGTCGGCCTGATGTTGATTCTTCTGGGCGTTCTCAATGTTACCGGTGCGCTGCGATGGCTGCAACGGAAATTCACTCGAGTAACCGATGGAGCACCGTCGCCCGAGACGGGACTAACCGCCGGAGTGTACAACACGCTGCGTCCGCTTATTGTCGGAATCGTTCATGGCTTGGCGGGCTCGGCAGCCGTTGCGCTAGTGGTGATGGCGGCTGTACGCAACCCTTGGTGGTCCATTGCCTACCTTTTGATTTTCGGAGTGGGAACGATCGCGGGGATGATGGTGATGACTACCATTTTGGCTTTGCCCATCTGTTACACGGGCCGCAGATTTTCGGGTTGGAACGACGCGATATCCCTCGCGTCCGGTGTACTCAGCATTGGTTTCGGGCTTTTTCTTTCCTTTCAAATCACCGTTGCAGACGGCCTTTTCTCAGCCGCCCCGGCGTGGACACCGCGCTGAAGCTTTCCAGCCTGCCATTTGATCCACCTCGGCCCCACTCGAATACTTGCCCTCAGGTTAGATCCTTTTCACTCCAGCGGCAGCGGCTCCCCCGCTCCTCGCGAAACCACGCGAATGCGCTGCGGAGTGCCCAGCATAGCCTCGGACTGAAAGACGTAATCCAGATCCTTGCGGAACTGATCGGTGGTCATAACCGTACCCGTGGCGTCCTGCGGATTTACCAAGGTGACCGCGCGCGGCGAAAGCGCCAGCAGCAGGTCCCCGAGATCGTATCTCCGCAGGACTCCGGGAATCAGGACCTCCGGCATATTTCGATGCAGTGGCTGCTCAATGGCCATCCGGTAGGTCGCCAGCGAGTTTTCCACCACTACGCGCCTTATCCTCGCATCGAGCACTGCGGCGTGCAGCACCACTGGTCCCATCGGCCCGTCTCCATAGACCGTCAGCTTCGAAGAATCCACGTCGGGAAGCGAAAGCAACCACTCGACGGCGTGGATGACATCGTCGATTCGAATGCCCGGAATGGTTTTGCCCACCAAAGAGGCACGCAGTGAAAGAAGATTGAAGGGTCCAAGATAAGGCGACTTTAGACCTTCCGTTCCGGGTGGCGCAGGCGTGGGTTCGAAGGCCATGACGACGTTTCCCGCCTTGGCCAGGCGATCGACCTCGCCGTCGGCCAGCATCTTTGCCACCGGCTGCGAATCGACGATCAACACCGCCGGTTTGCGCCCGCCCCGATTCGGTACGGCTATCAATCCCGGCAACTCGGCGCCCCCGCTTGGAATGGCGTTTGGAATCGCGATCACATCCATCCGGTAACCGTCGCGCGGCTCCCGCGAGACGATCCTAACCGCAGGCGGGTTCGAACCCGGCGGCGCGCTGGCGGACGCCAAGGCGCGAATGTCCTCCCGCAGACGGGATTGCAGATGTTGGAGCTCCGTTTTGCTCGAGAGCGGACGTTTCACAGGCAACAGTTCTCGCGCGCGAGATTGAACGATGGACGCGATGGTTTCCCCTCCCAACGCCGTCGAGATTTGGCCCGTTGGCGTACACAGCAACTCTTCAGGCCGGGCGGGACGCATCGGAGCGAAGCTCGCGTCACCGGCGGGTGCGCCTTTCAGATGATGCAGGAAAAAGCCCAGAATTGCGGGAGAGATCGGCCCAAGGTTGCCGTGACCGCCAGGACCGGTAATCCATCGGATATTGTCCTGTGCGCCATAGATGGAATAGAAGCGCTTCGTCTCCTCGAACGTCCGGCGAGCGCCTTCGAATGGGAACATGTCGTTCGTAGTGGAGATGATCGCGTACGGCTTGGGTGCGAATAACTCGACCCAATCGGCGAAATCCAGTCCCTGTTCGATGAAGCGCGGAATGCTCTGCTCCGCCTCCTGCACGCCTGTGGCGGAGGGAAGCAATTCTTGAAAGGAGGTGATGTAACACGCCACTCCAGCAACCTTCACTCGGTCGTCGAGCGCGGCGAGATACGCAGTCGCCGTCCCTCCACCCGAACAACCCAGCGCGCCGATGCGGTTCGCGTCCACATCCGGCCGGCCGATCAGATAGTCGATGCCGCGCATGCCGTCGTTGACGAAATAGCGCGCAATATCTTCGCCTATCAGCATGGCCGGCACGTTTGCTTCGCCATGCTCTCCGGTCGATCCGCCGATGATAGATTTCTTTTGCGCTGGGTCGAAGTACTGCAGCCGCTCGCCCTGCCCCAATGGGTCGATGGCCAGCGCGATGATCCCGGATCTGGCAAAGTTCGCGCCGAACGAGTACTGACTCTGTTTGCCCGTCGCCTCGTGTCCGGGAGTAAGCAGCACGGCGGGAAACGGTCCACCGCCGCTCGCCGGTACGTATAAGTTCGCCGTGACCCAGAAGCCGGGCAGGCTCTCGTACGCCAGTTTCTCGACGCGGAACCCAGGCTCTTCCAGGATCCCGAACTGCTTCACCGCGACCGCTCCGCGGTGTTCCGGAAGACCACCCATGAGCTCCACAATTTTGCGCCGAGTGGTTTCCTTGCGCCGCTCCGCATCCGCGCGCGTGTGAATTTTGGCGATGGCGGTGGCGCGAGCCTCAAGCTGCGTTCTCGCTAACGAATCCAAAGACTCAATCAGCTTCTCTCGTGCGGAGTTATCCGATTGGCCCGCGGCCCCTACCGCGCAGCAAACCACCAACGCGACTGTTCTCACGTAAGCTCCTTGGGGCGGAATATCTTCGCTGCCATCTTCACGACAAACCGCCGTGGAGCCAGCCGCTGAAGCTCAACCTGCATCTTATTGGCGAAGCTTGTAAGCACGGAGTGTTTCCCTTCCGCCAAGGCTCGCAGGCCAATACGCGCCACTTCTTCAGCGGTTTGCACCCTCACCGCGGCGTGGCGTGGAGTGCCCGCTATCTGGCTGAACTCGGACTGCGTCGGCCCAGGGCATAACGCGCAGACCTTGATGCCAAAACGCTCGACTTCCTCCGCCAGCCCTTCGGCGAACAACAGGTCGAACGCTTTTGTTGCGGCGTAGGTGTTGATGTAGGCGACGGGCTGGAACGCGGCGGTGGAGGCAAGAATGAGGATCGCGCCGCTGCGGCGCGCCACCATCGCGGGCAAATAGAGTTGGGTCAAGTGAACCACGGCCAAGCAATTCACTTGCACCATCGCCAGTTGCCGGTCCACCGGCGAAGTGTACTGCTCGCCGTAGGCGCCAAATCCGGCATTATTGACCAGCACTTCGACCGTGAGACCATTCTCCTCGGTGAAGGAACGGATACGGCGAGGTCCTTCGGAATCTTCCAAATCAGCCGCAAAGGTCCGCACTTCGACCCCATACTTCTCACGGAGCTGCGCGGCGAGTTTTTCCAGGCGATCTTGCCGGCGCGCTGTGAGCACCAGATTCGCTTTCCCCTCCGCCAGCTCATGCGCGAGAGCGGAGCCGATTCCGGCGCTCGCGCCAGTGATCAGCGCCCATTGATTCCGCCACGGATGATTCATTACGCCCTAAGGGGGCCTCCGCATTGAGCGAGGCCTTGGAAATCATTTTACTCGCGAATTTTTGCAAGTACGTACTATCGGCTGTACACGCCGAAATAGGCACCCCTGGCGAGCACATGTCCCGCCATCGCCTTCATTAGATCCGCGCGCGAATTGACTCCCGGATCGAGCTTCACATCCAGCGCATACAGATCGAAGATGTAGTGGTGCACCGCCGGAGGGCCCGGCGGCGGGCTGGGACCGAAGTATCCGATGGTTCCGATGGCGAGGCGTGGAACGCCGTCCACATACTTCCACTGAACGCTGCCGTCTTCGAGAGTGGTGTTGTGCGGAACCCCTTCGGGTAGGCCGGCCGCCGTCGCCGGAATGTTGAAGATGGCCCAGTGCAAAGTGTCCTCGGGACCGGCTCCAACTGAAGTCGATCCAACCAGGCGTGAAGGGACATCGGCGTCGTTAAGGATCAGCGCGATAGTGACCGCGGCGGAAGGCACGCCGCTCCATTGAATCGCGGGCGACAGATTCCCGGTTTGCGTGTACGCGAACTTCGCGGGAATCGCGCCGCCATCCGGAAACGCGGGAATGGAGATTTTGATGGGAGCCGGAGGCCCGGCGCCCCGCCCGCCGCCCCGGGCTGCATCTTGCGCGGCAACAGTAGCCAAAGTCGCCGCGACAACGATAGTCAGCCGCATCGAACCCAGTATATTCCCCGCCGGAGTGGGTTCTTGGTCGCCAGCTTGCACTTCATGTATCAGGGCACGACTTTAAGTCGTGCCGGACAGCGGTATAGAAAGGCTGGGCTTTAAGCCCCTGTCGGGGATGGTCAAGGTGTGGGGTGTGGCCGCGCCTTTGCGAACTTTGCGTCTTTGCGAGAGTTTGTCTTGGCTTGTGGCGTCTGCCATCCCCGGGCATTCGCGGAGCGGGGTCCCACGAGCCTAGGGCCCCGGGTTAGATAGAGTCGGAAAAGAGCTGGCGCCCTTATTCGGCGACATCAGGCAATGGCGTTTTCCGAGCTTGCAGATGGATCTCCGCAAACGGTGTACATGCCAGGTGAAAGCTTTCTGGCTCCTGAATCAATTCAACCTTGTTCCTTGGCCTTGCGGTATGCTTCCCATCGTTTTCGTTGACCTTCCGCCATCTTCACTCTCGTAGCCGCACTAAAGACACGTTTGGAACCGCTTTTGCCTGCTGATAACCATTTTGGTGGCCTACCCTGCCCTAGTGTGCCGGATTGACCGATTCGCTCTAAAATGGCAATTGCTTCATCCAACGCGGCGCGCTCCGCGCGCAGTTGGCCGACGATTAAGGTCAAATTCATGGAAGTCTTCCCCAATGCTCCCAGCGCACAGCGCCCGGCGCGGGACCGTGCGCCCACCACAAATCCCTAACCCCCGGGGCCAGCGAGAAACTTTCTCCCGACGCCACGACTGGTTCTGCTAGAGCATCAAAGCCCATCATGAAGAGAGAGTCCGGGCGGATCTTCGCTTTGAGAGACTTTCGGAGGTAAAGTCTCAAGGGGCTCCCCGCCCGGAAATTGAAAGCACGTAACAACAAAGGTCGATTTGTTCCAGACCGCGATGTCCTGTATGACCCGGAGGGCGCCAGCTTGGGAACCTCCGAATCGAAAGCAAAATCGGCCAATGCATGGGCGAAGTCTTTCGAGCGGCGGTTACGCGATGCTCAGCAGATTTTTTCTGACCGAGCGATGTTCGCCTTATTTCTGCCGCGGGGCGGCCTCCTCCTCTTTGTTGTTCCTCCTGCAACTCAATTTTCAAATCTTCACATAAGGTTTCAGGGTAGGACATTCCTGACTCAGACAGAAAGTATCTAACGGTTAGTTAACGTTAAATCGGATTATGACAATGGAGAGCGCACAGGCCGCCGGGCGGCGTCAAACGAATGAGAAACTTGAGCGAAGTGGCGGCGCCCGGCGAGTCCGTTGTGCGCGAGTTTCTGCAAAGCGCACAGGCCGCCGGGCGCGGCGTCCAAGCGATGTAGGAACTCGGCGGAGTTTGCCGCGCCCAGCGAGTCCGTTGTGCGCGAGTTTCTGAAAGGACACGAGACCGGCTCCGGCCGATCTACGCCCGCCTGGCTCAACATGCTGCCCGGTTACCGCTTCCGATGCCCCCAAGAATTGTGGCGGCCGCTCGTCTCCTTTGGCCAGAACTTGACGGCGCGCCCATTGCCGGTCCCGATACTCGGCTCGGGCCTGGAGGAAATTTCAACCGGCGTTGATTTCATTGCGCGTGTCTTCCGTGCGGCGGAAATTAAGATTGGCCGCTTGAATGCTCCTACGGGTGAGATGAAATGAATCGAATCTGCTGGGTCTGTCGTCCCAGGGGGTGGAGCGCCGATGACAGGGAGGTTTGGCGGGGCCTCCTTTGGTAGATCAGAACCGCCGGAACGACAGCGTTAAATGTTCGACGAGGACGCATCTCCAGGCAATAGCGAAAAACGCGGAGCCCCACTGCGTACCGAGGAGGCTAGCGCGATCGATCCGCGAGCCGTGGTCGTCCGTGGGCAGTTGGCCAAAATTTTGCAGAGTCGTCTATTTGCAACCGCGGAGCGGAGGAGTCGTCTGCTGCGCTTCCTTGTTGAGAGGTCTCTCGAAAGCGGAGGTCAAGGGATAAAAGAACATGAAGTTGGCATGGAAGTATTTGGCCGCCCCTCATCTTGGGACCCCCGACTCGATCCGATTGTTCGAGTTCAGGTTGGCAACCTGCGCTCTAAGCTGTTGGAATATTACGCAGGAGACGGAAAAGACGACCCCCTTCTCATCGAGTTCCCAAAAGGGTATGTTGCGAAGTTCAAAGCACGGCCGGTTTTGCATACGCGGCCGGCTTTGCGTACACGAAGTGTTCGGCCGGATCTTCACGCGATCCCGTCCGGTAGCGTCGCTAAAGAGAGGAGGAAGGCCGCGAAGACTGTGGCCGTACTGCCGTTCGTGGATCTCAGCCCAAATCATGACCAAGAGTACTTTTGCGATGGCGTCACGGACGAGATCATTAACGCTCTTGCCCAGTCCAAGCAAGTGCGCGTCGTCGCCCGGACCTCTTCCTTCCGGTTCAAGGGGAAGAATCTCGACGTTCGGCGGATTGGCGCACAGTTGAACGCCGAAGCGGTGCTAGAGGGCAGCATTCGAAGGGAAGGAGACCGGCTGCGCCTGGTCGCACACCTGACCAGCGTGGATACGGGCTATGTGCTCTGGTCGGACGCGTATGACGAGCCGACGCCGGCGGTCTTTTCCGTTCAGGACCGAATCACCAGCGCGCTGGCGGACGCGTTGGTGGGCGCTCTAAACGGCGCGCGGCGGCAACCCCCGCAGCGGCCCAGTTACAGAGCCAACGTGGAGCTGTACGACCAGGTTCTCCTCGCCCAGTTCTACATGAACAAGAGGACCGCGGAGGCGCTGCAGAAGAGCGCTTCTATTTTTCAGCAGATCATAGCGCGAGACGCGTCCTACGCGCCGGCGTTCGCGGGATTGGCCGATTGCCTCTGCCTGCGCGCTCTGATTGACGTCGGCCCGCCGGGGGAAATTATGGCGGCGGCGAGAGACGCCGCGATGAAGGCTTTGGCGCTGGACGGCACGCTTGCGGAAGCTCACACGTCCTTGGGGCTCGTTCAGGCGCTCCACGACTGGCAATGGAGTGAGGCGCAGAAAACATTCCAGCGTGCTATCCAACTCAATCCATGTTCTTCGATCGCGCGCCATCACTACGCATTATTCTGCCTCGGACCATTGGGCAGGCTCACGGAGGCCATCGACGAACTGCAGGAAGCCGTTAGCCTCGATCCGCTTTCTCTCGCATTCCGGACGAGCTCCGCCTTCACCGCCTACCTCGCGGGCAAGCTCGACGATGCTGTGGAGCAGTGCCGTCTCGTCGCCAACATGGATTCTGGGTTTTTTCTCTCTTACTTGGTGCTTGGGCTTGCTTATACCCAGAAGGGAATGGTTCTGGAGGCTATCCAGTCCCTCCAAAAGGCTCGCGAACTGGCGGGTGGCGCGACTTTCCTTGCGTCCATGCTCGCATCTCTAGCGCACGCCAATGAGCTTGCTGGAAAACATGATCAGGCCCGGCAGTTCGTTGAAGAGCTTGAATCCCGTTTCCGCACAGGTTACCTTTCCCCCTTTTGGGTCGGCATGGGCCACCTCGGCGTAAACCAGACAGCGGAGGCGCTTACTTGGCTTGAGCACGCATGTGATTTGCATGACCCCTGGTTATTTGCGCTCCGCAATATTCCAATTGCTGCTCCTCTTGAGTCCGATGTCCGGTACCGCGCAGTGCTTGGTAGGATCAGCTTGGCGTGATACTCCAACTTGACGTTAACCACTGTAAGGTACTTTCTCTAGGAATTAGAAATGTCCTAATGTGGAAACGGTGTGCCAAACAGAGCCGCGACCGCCAGGAGCGGTTACGACTGTCCAGTTAATTCGGGGGCAGCACACTAGGGTTGGAATTTGAGCGCCGCGGCAGCTTCCTACCAGAGGGCCCTGCGAGAAAGAGTACAAGCGGAGGCCGTTTTCGATACGTCGTTTCCAACGCTTAGCGCATAGTATTTAACCGTTCGTTACATGATCGCAACGATCTAACGACTAACAAAGGCGTTGTCGTCTGCGGAGTCTGAAGCCGGCGATTTCAAGAAGGAACTAGAAAATACCAGTGGGTGAAGAGGGAATTTCTGGGGGCCATCCGAACGAGAACGATCTGCACCGGTACGTCCTTGGTCACCTGAGTCCAACCCAGGTCGAAGTGTTAGAAGGGCACGTGTTCCAGTGCCCGGCGGGCAAGGACAGGCTCGCCACGATTATCATGCTGGTCACCCAAATCGATCGGGTAGCCGCCGCGCGCGGAGGTGCCGATAGACGAAAGGAACCCAGGTTCCGTACGTCCGAGACGGATTTTTGCGGTCGTTTGCGCCCCTAATGCCGGATCGTTGGCCGGTGCAGATATTTGATGTTTCAAAGAGCGGCCTGGGTTTGGTGATAGCGGCATCCTTGGCCGAGGGATCATGGGTTCAAGTGCAGGTTGGCAACGCTCTTGCCCTTGGGGAGGTGCGGCATTCCACCCCGATCGACGAACAGCGATTTCGCATAGGCATTCGGCTGGCAGACATCGTGGGCAGGACATGACACCATGACCTCGTCAAACGCGATGCGCAGAGATCGAAGAAATCGGGGCTCAGACCGCCACCCGTAATGCGTCGGTAGCGCAACCGCTCCCTGGCCGTCGCGGCTCGGAATCAGATGTTTCGGGAAGGCACTCGCACCGAGCCGCGACCGCGAGGGAGCGGTTTGCTGAACCTTCCGAGCTTACGGACGGATCACGGCCGGTGTTATACAATACGTATAACGATGCGCTTCGAGTGGGATTCGAAGAAAAATCGAATCAAACGCGCGAAGCACGACGGCGTGGACTTTGAAACTGCGGCGCGCGTGTTCGACGATCCGAATGTAGTTCTCATGCGCGACCGCGTGGTGGAGGGCGAACAGCGCTGGCACGCCATCGGGGCCGTCTCGACGGCCCTTCTGTTGGTTGTGCATGCGCATCGCGAGGACGCGAATGGTGAAGAAATCATCCGTATCATCTCGGCGCGGGAAGCAAATCAACGTGAGCGCCGAATCTATATTCAGCAAGCCGCTCAATAAACGCCAAACGGCGGTGTTGGCCCGCATAGCCAGCCGCCAAGCTGCCGGGGACGACTCTGGCATCGATTACTCGGATATCCCCGCGCTGACGGACCAGCAACTGAAGCGATTCCGGCGCACGCCAAAAGTCCTGGTGGCGGCGCGCCTTGACCGGGACGTATACGAGTGGCTGCAGCGATACGGAAAGGGATACTCCACCCGCATCAACAGCATCCTGCGTGCAGTCATGTCCCGCACGACATAGCCAGCAGGCCAAGACACCCCTGCGCCCGCTTGAGACTAGGGCGAAAAACGCTACTTGACGCACCTACTATTAGGTAGTAGTATCGAAATGTGAATAGTAGACGGGGGGCGAAACAGGCAAGACTGACCAAACTCGAGCTTCAGATCCTCGAAGCTCTGTGGGCCCACGGAAAAGCCTCCGTCAGGGAGATCCTGGAGACGTTCCCCGAGCCGCGCCCCGCCTACACCACCATTCAGACCACCGTCTACCGGATGGAGCGAAAGAAGGCCGTGTGCCGCCTGAGGGCAAGCGCACAGCGAATGCGTTGTGCGCGCTAGGTGAAGCTGACGTTGGAGGACGTTTGCGAGTTGGAGAGGACGATCCAAAGGCTCGGGAGGGAAGAGAAGTGACGAACCATCTCTAGCAATCGACCGTGTTCACGATCGCGGCAGGGCTGTTGACCGTTGCGTTTCGGAAGAATCGCGCGGCGGTCCGCTGATTCTGGGGCGCCGCTTCGGAAAAGTCCGCGCGACCTCTAATTAATTAGGCATAAGACTGTAGCTGTCAATAGTTGTTCCCATGCCGGCGTGCGCGCCGCCAAAGCCGCGACCGCAAGGGAGTGGCGTCACCACGGACGGATTATGGGTACCCTCCAGCGGAATGGATTAGAGTGGAGTCAGTGCGGATCCTGGTAGTAGAGGACGAACGTAAGGTAGGCCGGGCGTTGCAACAGGGCCTGGAGGCGGAATCCTATTCGGTCGCCCTGGCCGCGACCGGGGAAGAAGGCTTTTTCCTGGCCAGTTCCGAGGTCTTCGACCTGATCGTGTTAGACGTCATGCTTCCCCGGCGGAGTGGATTGGACGTGCTTTCGGCGATGCGCGCGAAGGGCGCTAAAATTCCGGTGCTGCTGCTGACGGCCAAAGACGCGGTGGAAGACAAAGTGCGCGGACTCGACGCGGGCGCGGACGACTACCTCGTCAAACCGTTCGCCTTCGCGGAGCTTTCCGCGCGCATCCGGGCGCTGCTGCGGCGAGGGCAACCGGCGCCGGCCGTGGCTTTATCTCTCGGCGATTTGCGCCTGGATCGCGCCGCCCGAACGGTGGCGCGGGGAAATCGATCGCTGGATCTGACGGCTCGCGAGTTCGAATTGCTCGACTACCTCTTGCAGCACCAGGGGCGAGTGGTTTCCCGCGAGATGCTCGCGCGCGACATTTGGAAAGAAGCGGCCAGGCATACTCCGCTGGACAACGTCATCGACGTTCATATCGCACGGCTACGGAGAAAAGTGGACGACGGGTATGCGGCAAAGCTGGTTCACACCGTGAGGGGCGTGGGATTCGTATTGAAAGCGGGGGACGCATGAAGCTTTCCTTTAACGCGCACAACGCATTCGCTGTGCGCTTTCGTCCCCAAAATGTCCGCGCGCGGCTCACGTTGTGGTACGTCGCGGTGCTGGCGGTGGTGCTTCTGATTTATAGCGCTGCCACTTCCGCCGTCTTCTTTTTTCATCTCCGGAATCAATTGGACCGGCTGGCCGTCGAGGATCTGGAAACGGTGGAGGGCTTTTTGACGTTCGACTCCTCGGGCCGGCTATTTTTGCGGAGCGATTACCACGATCATCCTTATCCGGCTGAACAACAGGAAAGGCTGATGGAGGTTTGGTCGCCGGAGGGAGAACTTTTATATCGCAATGAAGTCCTTGGCCGGCGCGCCTTGGGCGGACCGCCCGAACCGGGGGAAGGCGCGGGGGAAGGCGTTTCCTCGTATTCGGAGCGCTCCGTTCGATTGGCCGACGGCGTTCGCGCGCGCGTTATCAGTAAGCACCACGTGGTGGAGAATCGCCCCACTATCATCCGGTTGGGGTTCAGCGAGGCGTCGTTGTGGCAGAGTTTTCAGGAGTCCGTCCTCGGGCTTGCTGCGGGCCTGCCGTTGGCGCTTGGTTTGGCCGGTTTGGCCGGATATTTTTTGGCGCGGCGCGCCCTGAGTCCCTTGGACCGAATGGCTCGGCGCGCGCACGAGATCAACGCCGAGCGGCTGGACGCCCGCTTGGAAGTCGAAAACCCGGGCGATGAACTGGGACGCCTAGCCGTGGCTTTCAACGAAACGCTGGCGCGGTTGGAGGAGGCTTTCGATCGGCTGCGGCGCTTCACTTCGGACGCCGCGCACGAGCTGCGCACGCCGCTCACCGCGATTCGCAGCGTGGGCGAGGTAGGCTTGCAAAGGGACGGGTCGCCGGAGGTCTCGGCCGAACACTACCGCGAGGTTATTGGGAGCATGCTCGAGGAATCGGGCCGGCTCAGCCATTTGGTAGATAGCCTGTTGACTTTGGCGCGCGCGGATGCGGGTCAGATTCGCCAGCGGAAGGACGCCATCGCGGTGGTTCCGCTGGTTCGGGAGGTTTCGGCGCTGCTGGACACGGTCGCGGAAGAGAAAAATCTGCGTCTGGAGGTGCAGGGCGCGGTTCCCGCGCAAGTCACGGGTGATCGAGCCATTCTTCGGCAGGTTCTCGTGAATCTGCTGGATAACGCCATCAAGCACTCGCCGCCAGGTACCCAGGTTTGGGTCCGTGTCAGAGGAGAGGGAGAGCGGAACGTGGCGATTGAAGTAGAGGACAGCGGCCCGGGCATTGCCGCCGCGCATCGCGACCGAATCTTCGACCGGTTCTATCGGGTGGACGAAGGGCGGTCGCGAGAAGATGGCGGCGCCGGTTTAGGCCTCTCCATCGCGAAGTGGGGCGTGGAGGCGCACGGGGGCCGATTGGAGCTCGATTGTCCGGACGGCAGAGGCTGTATTTTCCGGCTGCGCCTGCCGGCGGCGATTGGGAGCGCCGAGACCGAACCGGAAGCCGCTCTGCGCGCTCGAGTTTCCTGAACGCGGCTTCAGAAATTCTTCAGAAATTCTTAAGGGGCTCCGAAAGCCGTTTACCCGTATAAAGATCTCAGGGGATATTTGTGCGACCGCGACTTGCCCCGCCGGCGCTGGCCGTTTGTGCCCTCCTCGCGGCCGACGCCTTGGGGCAGAATAGCCTGACCATTGCGCAGGCCGTGGAAGAGGCGCTTCAGAACTACCCTTCGATCCGCGTCACGCAAGAACAAATGAATGCGGCAGCGGCCGGAATCCGGCTGGCGCAAACGGCCTACCTGCCGCGCGTGGACGGAATCGCACAAGTGAACCGCGCCACGCGGAACACGTTTTACGGACTCTTGCTTCCGCAGAGCGTAATTCCGGGAGTGGATGGCGTGCCAGCCAATAACTTCGGATCGGTATGGGACAGCGGAGCGGGCGTCCTGGTCACGTGGGAACCGTTCGACTTCGGGCTGCGGGCGGCGAACGTAGCCGCAGCCACGGCGGAGCGCGAACGAGCGCGGGCGGCCGTCAACCGGACGGAATTCGATGTGGCGGTCGCTACCGCGGATGTATTTCTCACCGTTGTCGCGGCGCAGCAGACCGAGGAAGCCGCGCGCGTGGTGGTGGAGAGTTGGCAAACCTTGCTCAGGATCATCCATGCGCGAGTGGCGGCCGAGCTTCGGCCGGGGGCCGACGAGGCACGGGTTCAGGCTGAATTGGCTCAGGCCCAGATCCAGCTTGCGCAGGCGGGTCAAGCGGTAGCGCTCGCGCGGGCCGCGCTTGCTCAGTTCGTGGGCGACTCGCAGGCGCAACTCAATCCGGTTGCGGACAGATTAGTAGGCGAGCAGCCGGCGGAAGTCGCCGAGAGGCCGGAGAATGTTCCATTCGACTTCGCGGCCCATCCCGCGGCTCTGGAAGAAAACGCCGCCATCGCGCAAGCGCAATCGCAGCTTCAAGCGCTGGAACGGACCTACAAGCCCCAATTTGTTGTGCAGGGTCTGGCGGCGGCCCGCGGAACCGCGATGCTCACCGACGGGGCGCGACTGGGAGGGGTGAACGGCCTGGCGCCCACGGTCGAAAACTACAGCCTGGGGCTTACGGTGACATTCCCGGCCATGGACCGGTTTGCGCTTCGAGAACGGGAAGCGATGCAGAAGGCCAACATCCGGTCGGGTCAAGCGCAGGTTCAAACCATCGCCCGCGAGCTGGAGGCCCAATTCAACCAGGCGGTGGCGTCTCTGAATGGCGCGCGAAGAATCGCGCAAAGTACTCCCATCGCAGTCTCCTCGGCGCGCGCGGCCCTCCAGCAAGCTTCGGCGCGGTATCAATCGGGACTGGCGCCCATCGACGATGTGGCCCAAGCGCAGCGCCTACTTGCGCAGGCGCAAATCAACGACGCCTTGGCTCGCTTGAGCGTATGGCGCGACCGGCTTCAAGTGGAGACGGCGCGGGGAAACATTCAGCCATTTCTGGCGGAGGCAAGCCAATAGGATGCGATTCGTTCTGGGCGCGCTCAGCCGTCCCATCACTGTCGTGGTGGCGCTGATTGCGATCGCGCTATTGGCGTACTTGGCGGTTCAGCGAATGCCTGTCGATATTTTTCCCCGCGTAGGCGATCCCGCCATCTACGTGGCTCAGCCGTACGGAGGAATGGATCCGGCGCAGATGGAGGGTTATCTCACCTACTATTACGAGTATCATTTCCTCTACATCACCGGCATCGATCGCGTGGAGAGCAAGAGCATTCAGGGCGCGGCGCTGATGAAACTGATCTTCCACGAAGGCACGGATATGGCGCAGGCGATGGCGGAGACGGTGGGCTACGTGAACCGCGCGCGCTCCTTCATGCCTCCTGGAACGGTGCCGCCGTTTATTACCCGCTTCGACGCAGGCAGCGTCGCAGTGGGGCAATTGGTATTCAGCAGCCCGAATCGCACGCAGGGGGAATTGCAGGATTTTGCCCTCAACCGCGTGCGTCCTCTGTTCGCCACCTTGCCCGGGGTCTCGGCTCCTCCGCCTTTCGGCGGAAACCAGAGAACTATCGTGATTACGCTGGACCCCGCGAAGCTCCAGCAATACAAGATCTCTCCGGAAGAGGCGGTAACGGCCGTGAGCAAGGCTACCGTGGTAGCGCCATCGGGCAACATGTGGACCGGCCAGATCAATCGCATCGCGCGCACCAACGCGGCTCTGGGAGGCGATCTGGAGGAGCTGATGAGCGCGCCCATCCGGCCCGTCTCCGGCCCCACGGTTTATTTGCGGGACATCGGAACCATCCAGGACGGAACCGACGTAATCACCGCATACGCGCATGTCAACGGGAAGAGAACAGTCTACATTCCCGTCACCAAGCGCGCCGACGCCTCGACGCTGGCGGTAATCGATGCGGTGAAGAACGCCATCCCCAGGTTCAAGAAAACCGTGCCGGACGACGTGGACGTGAGGCTTGAATTCGATCAATCGCCGTTCGTGACGAATTCTCTTCGGGGACTGATCGAGGAGGGACTGCTGGGCGCCGGCCTTACCGGCCTCGTCGTCCTGATTTTTCTACGCGATTGGCGAAGTGCGGTGATCGTAGTGATGAATATTCCGTTCGCACTGCTGAGCGCCGTGATTCTGCTGTGGGCCGTGGGCCAAACCATCAACATCATGACGCTGGGAGGCCTGGCTCTGGCCGTGGGAGTTTTGGTGGATGAAGCCACGGTGGAGATCGAAAACATCCACACCGGGATGCAGCCGGGGCGTTCGCGAGCGCGCGCAGTGGTGGAAGCATGCAGCCGTACAGCTCTGGCTCGCCTGCTTTCCATGTTTTGCATTC
Organism: Bryobacteraceae bacterium; assembly: GCA_036521975.1. Taxonomy (GTDB): domain Bacteria; phylum Acidobacteriota; class Terriglobia; order Bryobacterales; family Bryobacteraceae; genus Palsa-187. The sequence goes on along the minus strand of DATDGT010000044.1, from coordinate 54,597 downwards.
TGGCCGTCTTTGTTCCTTCGCTCTTCATGGCTGGAGTGAGCCGGCAGCTCTTTGTGCCTTTGTCGCTGGCGGTGGCGTTCTCCGTGATCGCTTCGTATCTTCTGTCAAGCAGCCTGGTTCCCGTCCTTTCCACGTGGTGGATGCGGGAAACCAGCGAGCGGCAGGAACGCGAGGGATTGTTCGGCCGGCTACGATCCTTCTATGAAAAATATTTGCGGGCAGTGCTGCGATTCCGGTGGCCAGTGGCGATTGTATACGTGGCCGGCGCTTGCGGCCTGCTCTACGCGCTCGTTCCCCACATCAGAACGGAGCTCTTTCCGGACGCGAATGCGCCGCTGGTCCGCATCCGTCTTCGCGCGCCCGCGGGGACGCGAATCGAGGAAACAGAACGGCTGGTCCTGGCCGCGCTCGATACCATTCAGCGCGAAGCGGGAAAAGACAATGTCTCCATCACCAGCGACTTCATGGGCGTCGTTCCCTCCAGCTATCCGGTGGATCTCATTCACCTGTTCACCAGCGGTCCCCAGGAGGCGATCATTCAGGTAGCCTTGAAGCCGGGAGCGCCCACAGGCGAAGGTCTGCGCGAGAGGATTAGAGAAAGCCTGCATCGCGAATTTCCCAATTGCCAGGTTTCCTTCGAAGCAGCCGATATCGTTTCTCAAGTTCTGAGTTTCGGATCGCCGACACCGATCGAAGTGGCGGTGCAAGGGCCGAGCCTGGCCGACGATTACAAGTATGCGGGGAAGTTAAAGGCGCGGCTCAGCGAGTTGCCTTTCCTCCGGGACCTCCAATTTGCGCAGGAGGTTAACTATCCTACGCTCGATATCGATGTCAGCCGCGATCGGGCGGGGCAATTTGGGCTGACCATGGCCGACGTGGTTCGTTCAGTGGTCCCCGCTACTTCTTCTTCCCGCTTCACCGAGCCCAACTATTGGCGCGACCCGAACTCGGGTAACGCCTTTCAGATCCAGGTGGAGCTGCCGCAAAATCAAATGCAAAGCGTGGGCGAGGTGGGCAGTCTTCCGGTGATGCCGGATGGAAAGCCGAAACCCCTCCTGGACGACATCGCCACTCTGAAACCCGGCACGATGCCCGGCCTGATTGAGCGGTTCAACGGACAGCACATCGTCAGCCTTACGGCCAACATTCACGGGATCTCGTTGGGTGATGCGGCGAAGGAGTTGAGCCGGGCACTGGAGGGCGAGAAAGACGCGCCCCGAGGCGCACAGGTGGTGATGAAAGGCGAAATCCCGCCACTCGACCAAACCATCTCCGGCCTGCGAACGGGTCTGCTTTTGGCGGTGGCCGCGATCTTCCTGCTGCTCTGGGCCAATTTCCAGTCGATGCGGCTGGCGCTCGGCGTCATCCTGACGATTCCGGCGGTGCTTTGCGGAGCCTTGCTCGCGCTGAAGTGGACCGGCTCGACTTTGAACATCGAATCTTTCCTGGGCGCCATCATGGCCGTTGGCATTGCGGTGGCCAATTCAATTCTCTTGATCACGTTCGCGGAACATGCCCGCCGCGAGGACCGGAACGCGCCCCGCGGTCACGCGGCCATTAGGGCAATGGATGCGGCTCGCCAAGGCGCGGTGAGCCGCCTGCGCGCAATCTTGATGACCGCTTCGGCCATGATTTTCGGGATGCTACCGATGGCCATCGGATTCGCCAAAGGAGGAGCGCAGTCCGCACCGCTGGGCCGCGCGGTGATCGGAGGGCTGATCGCTTCCACTCTGGCCACGCTGACAATCCTGCCCTCGCTCTACGCGATCTTGCAAGGATCAGCTTCGCGTGGTTCAGCGTCGTTAAATCCCATGGACCCGGCGAGCCGGTATTATGAAAGCCGCTAAACTTCTCCTGCTGACGGTGGCCGTCTCGCTTGGGGCGGAGACGATCGACCTGGTCCCAGTGGTTTCGAAACCTGTCTCTAGAATCGTCGAGCTTCCCGGCGAGATCCTGCCTTATTTGAGCGTTTCTCTGCACGCTAAGGTTCCGGGTTATGTGCAAAGCGTCCTGGTGGATCGCGGAAGCGTGGTGAAGCAGGGCGATCTTCTGGTGGAATTGAGCGCTCCGGAGATGGACGCCCGAATCGCGGAAGCGCAATCGAAGCTTCAATCGGCCGAGGCGGAACGGATCGAGGCGGAGGCCCAATTGGCCTCAGCGCAGGCGGCCTATGATCGGCTGAAAGCGGCCGCGGAGACTCCGGGGGCGATCGCCGGCCTGGAATTGATCCAGGCCGAGAAACAGCGAGACGCCGCTCAGGCCGTAGCCGCTTCGCGCGAGCAGGCGAGAGCCTCGGCGGAAGCGGCTGTACGGGCTCTACGCGACTTACAGGCTTATCTGAAAATCGCCGCTCCCTTCGATGGAGTGGTCACGGAACGCCTGATTCACCCCGGCGCGCTCGTGGGGCCGGGCAACGACGTGGCGCTCTTGACCGTTCAGCAGGTTTCGCGGCTGCGGCTGGTGGTGCCGTTGCCGGAGGAAGACGTAAGCGGCATGGTGAATGGAGCGAGCGTATCGTTCCAAGTACCCGCCTGGCCGGACCGAACCTATTCGGGAACCATCACTCGAATTTCCCATGCGCTCGATCCGCAAACGCGCACCATGCCAGTCGAGCTGGATGTGATGAACCGCGATGGATCGCTGGCGCCGGGAATGTATCCGAGGGTTAACTGGCCGGTGCGGGGAGCGGGGCCCGCGCTATGGGTTCCCAGGACGAGCGTCGTGACGACAACCGAGCGCACTTTCGTCATCCGCAGTCAAAATGGAGCAGCTCAATGGGTGGACGTGAAGACCGGGATTTCGGAAGGCGATCTGATCGAAGTGAGCGCCCAGGCCCCCGCCGGGTGCTGTGCGCTGAAGCGCGGGGATCTGGTGGTGCGCCGCGCCACCGATGAGATTCGAGAGGGATCGACCTTACATTCCAACACGAAGTAGCGTCGTCTCTGCGGCCGGAAGAAGGCGGCCTCGAGCAAGCCCGGATCGCGCATGGCCCCGGACCCTCCACAGCGTTCGATCTAGTCCCACGCCCGCGCAGATCACGGCCTAAATCCGTGCAATATTTCATTTAGAATTAGCTGCTTACGTCCCGCACTGCTCAGAGTACGGAGAAGAGCCGGCATACGCTATTAGGCGATGGAGAAACTCGCCCCTGAGACCTTGGGTTTGATTTTTCAAATCGGTCGATGTCCGCGAAGCAGCCGCAGAGGACTGCCTGGGACGAGGCCTTGGGTTTGATTTTTCAAATCGGCGAGGGTCTCGAGTAATCAGGCAACCCATAAGCGAGATATATGAAGACCGCGATCATTATTGATTTGCCAAATGCGGGACAGCCCACCGATAATAGGAATGGACCCTCCCAATGAACCTGAAAATCCTTCTACTTCCAGGCGACGGCATCGGTCTCGAAGTCACCCGAGCGGCGGAGGGCGTGCTGAAATCCGTCGCCGGGAAATACGGCCACAGGCTCCTGATTAACGATGGCCTGCTCGGTGGGCTGGCAATTCACAAAACCGGTTCCCCGCTTCCGGAAGAAACCAAGACCCTGGCGCTCGACGCCGACGCGACCCTGATGGGCGCGGTCGGCTTACCGGAATTCGACGACGCCCCGCCCAGTAAGCGGCCCGAAGCCGGGCTCCTGGGTCTTCGCTCGCTTTTGGATGTCTACGCGAACCTGCGCCCCGTCCGCGCCTACCCCGAGCTGATCGATTCCTCGCCGCTCAAGAACCATGTGGTTGCGGGCACGGACATGATTATCGTTCGCGAGCTGACCGCCGGACTGTACTATGGCCAGCCGCGCGGCATCGACGAAAATCGCGGATTCAACACCATGTCCTACACGCGCGCGGAAGTCGAGCGCGTCGCGCACACCGCGTTCAAGCTGGCGCGCAATCGTCGAAAGAAAATCACCAGCGTCGACAAATCCAACGTGCTCGAGGTATCGCAGTTCTGGCGCAAGGTGGTGAACGAAATCGCCGCGCAGTACCCGGACGTGCGACTGGACCATATGTTGGTGGATAACGCCGCGATGCAGATGGTGCTTCGGCCGGCGCAGTTCGATGTGATGCTGACGGAGAACACCTTCGGCGATATATTGAGCGATATTGGCGGAATTTTGGCGGGATCCATCGGCATGCTGCCTTCGGCGTCGCTGGGAACGGCGAAAGGTTTGTACGAGCCCGTTCACGGCTCGGCGCCGGATATCGCGGGGCAAAACAAGGCGAATCCGCTCGGCGCGATCGGCAGCGTCGCGGCCATGTTGGAATATAGTTTCGGATTGATCAAGGAAGCCGAAGCCGTGAACGCCGCCATCGGCAAAGTGCTGGCGTCTGGGCATGTCACGGCAGATCTGCGGCCCAAGGGAACGCCGGCCACCACAGAAGAAGTGGGCAGGGCTGTGGAGGAGGCAGTAGCATCGTCTTTATGAAACCGCGAACCATCGTCGAAAAAATTTGGGATAGCCACGTGGTGGCCCAGCAGCCCGGCTCGCCCGCGCTGCTGTACATCGATCTTCATCTAATCCATGAAGTCACCTCGCCGCAGGCCTTCTCCATGCTGCGCGAGCGCGGGCTGAAGGTTCGCCGTCCCGATCTCACCATCGCCACGATGGATCACTCCACGCCCACCACTTCCCGCGATCTTCCCATCCTTGACAAGGAAGGCGCGGCGCAGCTCGCGCAGATGTCGAAGAATTGCGCGGATTTCGGCATCCCGCTGTACGATCTGAAGAGCGACAAACAGGGCATCGTTCACGTGATGGGCCCCGAACAGGGGCTGACGCAGCCCGGTATGACCATCGTCTGCGGCGATAGCCACACAGCCACGCACGGAGCCTTCGGCGCGCTGGCATTCGGCGTCGGCACCAGCCAGGTGGGTCACGTATTAGCCACGCAATGCCTCCTGCAAACGCCTTCTCAGACATACGCCGTTCGCGTGGAAGGAAGTTTGAAGCCAGGCGTTTCGGCCAAAGATATCATCCTTTCGGTGATCTCTAAGATCGGCATCGGCGGCGGAACGGGATGCGTGTTCGAATATCTCGGCTCAACCATTCGTGGGCTGTCGATGGAAGAGCGCATGACCATCTGCAATATGTCGATTGAAGGCGGCGCGCGGGCCGGTCTGGTGGCGCCCGACGATACGACGGTTCAATACATCGCCGGCCGTCAATTCGCGCCTCAGGGCGCGGCGTGGGACGCGGCGGTCGAGCGCTGGAAGCAACTGCCCACGGACCAGGGTGCTTCCTATGCGCGCGAATTGAATATCGAAGCCAGCGCGCTGGAGCCGATGGTCACCTTCGGCACCAATCCCGGCATGGGCATTCCCATCTCCGGCGCCATTCCCGATCCCGCCTCGATCTCCGATCCGATGGCCAAATCGGATTTGGTGAAAGCGCTTCGATACATGGATCTGGAACCCGGCAAGCCCTTGCTCGGCCATCCCATCGACGTGGTCTTCGTGGGAAGCTGCACCAATTCGCGCATCTCCGACCTTCGCGCCGCCGCCCGCGTGATCAAGGGGCGTAAGGTGAATCCCAAAGTCCGCATGCTCGTGGTTCCGGGATCGCAGCAGGTCAAAAAACAAGCTGAAGCCGAGGGGCTGGATAAGATCTTCCGCGAGGCCGGGGCGGATTTCCGCGAAGCGGGTTGTTCGATGTGTCTGGCGATGAATGGCGACCAATTGGAGCCAGGCGAATACAGCGTCTCCACCAGCAATCGCAATTTCGAAGGGCGCCAGGGCAAGGGGGGCCGCACGTTCCTCGCCAGCCCACTCACCGCAGCCGCGTCGGCGGTCACCGGCGTCGTCACCGATGTGAGGACTTTGCTGTGAAATTCCAAACCATCGAGAGCAAGACCGTCGTGATCGCGGCCGATAATATCGACACCGATCAGATCATTCCTGCCCGTTATTTGAAGGCCATCTCCAAAGAAGGTCTCGGCGAGGGATTGTTCCGGGACTGGCGCTACAACCCCGACGGAACTCCCAAGCCCGATTTCCCGTTGAACAAACCCGAGGCGGAGGGCGCGGAAATTCTGGTGGCCGGCGACAACTTCGGCTGCGGCAGCTCGCGCGAGCACGCGCCCTGGGCCCTGACCCAGAGCGGATTCCGTGCCGTGATCAGCACGTCTTTCGCCGATATCTTCAGAGGCAACGCGCTCAAGAATGGCCTGCTCCCGGTGATCGTCCCGCCCGAGATCCACGCGGAATTATTGAAGTCCCCGGGAGCGGCGCTGAAAATCGATCTTGCCGCGCAAACCCTGACACTCGCGGATGGCCGCACGGTGAAATTCCCCATCGATCCTTTCGCCCGCCAATGTCTGCTGGATGGCGTCGATGAATTGGGCTACATGCTTCAGCAGGAACCCGCGATCGCGGCGTTCGAGAACGCACATCCCAGCTTCATCCGGACTGCGTAGGCGTGGAGGGTGGGCATCAGCCCGCGCGGCGCTTCAGCGCCGCTTCCGAAGAGTGGCGCTTTAGCCTCGCTCCCCCTCAGCGGGACTCAAGTCCCGCGCGGACTAAAGTCCGCCCTCCAAGAGCGTCTTCGATCTAAGTGCGACGGTGAGACGGAAGCCCGGGGCAGAGCTTGAAATCCGCAGGGCCGCTCCGATCGCCGCGGCGCGCTGGCGCAGACGCGCGAGAGCCGGTCCGCTCACGGCCCGCGAGAGCGCCTTCGCCATTTTCCGTTCCACGGCTGCGATCGTCAATTCAACACCGCGCGCCGAGCGAGCCAGACAAAGTTCCAATCGACCCTCGCTCACGGGTCGCAGAGCGTCTTGCGCGATACGATACAAACCGCGCGCCGCCGCGAGCGGGAGAATCTCCGTGGCGCCCCCCATTTCGAAAGAAGCCTCGAAAGAAGTTTCGAAAGAAACCTGCAATCCTGGGTTGGTAGAAAGCTCGGCGGAAAACATTCGCAGCGCGGCGGCTAGACCCGCGTATTGGACCACCGTGGGATCCAGCTCGTGCGACAGGCGGCGCATGCTTTCCGCCAGTCCCAAAAGCTTTTCCCGAATTCGTCCGATGTGTTCGAGTCGCGGTTTATCCTCGTTGGGAATCCCGCGCTTCAGCGTGCTGAGGAGAATGCTGATGGCCGCGACCTGCTGGCCGAAATCGTCGTGAAGGCGCCGCCCGATTCTCTCCCGCTCCTCGTCCTGAACTTCGATCAGGTACCGAGGGAGCGACGCGCGCCCCTGGCGGGCTTTCATGAACCGTCCAAAGCTTCGCGGACTCGCGCGATCAGTTCATCCTCCGTGAACGGTTTCCGCAGCAGCGTCAGGCCGTTCCGCTCCACCACCGTCTCGTGGGAAGCGGTCATGAGGATGATTTTCAGGTCGGCGCGAGCGCCACGGATTTGCCCCGCGCGGATCTGATCGGCCAACGCGTGCCCGCACATTCCGGGCATGGCCGCGTCGGTGAGCACCAGACCAAGCCGCCCGCAATTGCGCCGCAGCAGCGCCACGCCCTCGGCTCCATTCCCGGCTTGACATACTTCATAGCCGTTTCTCCGCAAGATCTCAGTAACCAGGTCTCGCAGCTCTGCGTAGTCCTCGACAACTAGAATGCTGTTTCTCACTGTCAGCACCTTGCAGCCGATCGCCGGCCAATCTCTCGGCTGCCACTTCTAATGCGTCTTCCAACTTCAGATACTTCTAAAATGCCCTCACCGGGCGTCGTCCTGGCAAATGTACTCGAACATTTCGCCGCCCGGAATCCATTTGGATGCCGTGGTCTGAGTAATGGTCCATCGCGCCGACCAGGGGTTGGTAAGCCCCCTGATCGTCGATGGTCGCTTCGTAGGAGAGCGTTCGTAGATTGGGCCGCGCCCAACTCGTCAGGACGCCAAGTGCGTCCTGCACGTTTACCAAGATAAACGCATGGGGATTGGTCCACTCAATCCTCGTGACCGAGCCCTTGAGTGTCACTTCCCTCGTGCTGTCGCATGCACCCGAAAATCCGTTCTGCGCAAAAACCAGCGCAGCGGCGATCAAGATTCCGAAAATCGCGAACCAACGCATCGCTAGGCGTCCGACCAGGTGCCGGTGAGAGGACGTCGCCGCTGGGCGAGAGCGGCCGCGCTCAGGCCCCAGCACAATAATGACAAAAACTTCATAACTCACCATATTGCGCCACAATCGCTCGCAAAAGCAAGGAGTAGAATGGCGGCGTGGCGCATCTGCATGAGCTGGACCCCGGTCCGGGCTGCCCCGGCGTGGTTCGCATGATCGTCGAGATTCCCAAAAATTCCAGCAACAAGTACGAATACGACTGTAAATTGGGAATCTTCCGGCTGGACCGAGCCTTGTATTCTCCGATGCATTATCCCGGCGAGTACGGCTTCGTCCCCGGAACCCTGGCTGAGGACGGGGATCCGCTGGACATTCTGACTTTGGTCGACGATCCCAGCTATCCGGGGATTATGCTGGCCGTGCGGCCGGTGGGAGTCCTGGTGATGGTGGATCAGGGAACCCCCGACGAGAAGATCCTGGCGGTTCCGGAGCGCAACCCGCGTTTTGACCAAATCCGCGCCATCGAGGATGTGCCGCCCCACACGCGCCGGGAGATCGAGCATTTTTTCAATATTTATAAGGACCTGGAAGGCAAGCGAACCGAGGTGCGCGAATGGGCGGGTATCGCCCGGGCTCATGAATTAATTCTGCAGTCGCGCCGCGGTTTTCTCGAGTCGCGGCCGTAAAGATTCGCGCGAGCGCAAGGCCCCACGCCGGCCACTGTGCGTTGATAACTGAGATTGAGAACTGACAACTGATAACTGAAGACTGAAGACTATTCGAGCGGGTGGGTCATTTCCTGGGGCCGCACCCATTCATCGAACTCTTCTTCGGTCACGTAGCCCAGCCGCAGAGCGGCCTCGCGAAGCGTGAGGTCCTCGCGATACGCTTTCAGCGAAATCTGGGCCGCCTTCTCGTAACCGATATGCGGATTGAGCGCGGTCACCAGCATGAGCGAGTTTTCCAGATTTGCGCGGATGCGTTTCTCATTCGGCTCAATCCCCACCGCGCAACGATCGTGAAAGGATCGAATCGCCTCAGCCAGAAGCTGAATAGATTCCAGCACATTGTACAGAATCACCGGCTTATACACGTTGAGCTGAAAATTTCCCTGAGAGCCGGCAAAGGCCACGGTTTGATCGTTCCCGAAAACCTGCACGGCCACCATGGTGACCGCCTCGCACTGCGTGGGGTTGATTTTGCCGGGCATGATGGACGAGCCTGGCTCGTTTTCCGGTATGAGGATCTCCGCGAATCCCGCGCGGGGGCCGCAGGCATGCCATCGCACGTCGTTCGCGATTTTCATGAGCGCGCCCGCGAGCGTGCGCAGTGCGCCGCTCACATTCACCATCGCGTCGTGCGCGGAAAGGGCGGCGTATTTGTTCGGCGCCGTGACGAAAGGCCGGCCGGTTTCCTCAGCGATCTTGCGAGCCGCGACCTCGCCAAAACGCAGAGGGGCGTTCAGGCCCGTGCCCACGGCCGTGCCGCCGATGGCCAGCTCCAATACTCCCGGTAAGCTGCGCTCGATTGCCGCCTGTGCTTCGTCTAGTTGCGCCACCCAACCCGAAATGACCTGGCCTAAGGTTAATGGCGTCGCGTCCTGAAGATGCGTCCGGCCCACCATCACGATATCGGAAAAAGCCTTGGATTTCACCTCCAGCGTGTCGCGCAACAGGCGAATCGCGGGAAACAAGGCGTTATGTAGCTGCTCGACCGTGCCGATGTGCATTACGGTGGGGAACGCGTCATTCGACGATTGGCTGCGATTGACGTCATCGTTGGGATGGATCGGCTTCTTGGAACCGAGAGCGCCGCCGGAAAGCTGGATCGCGCGGTTGGCGATCACCTCGTTGGCGTTCATATTGGTCTGGGTGCCGGAGCCGGTTTGAAAGACTACCAGAGGAAACTCGTCATCCAGTTTGCCGTCGATCAAGTCCTGAGCCGCGCGGACGATCAGCTCGGCTTTGTCGCGCGGCATGTGGCCGAGCTCGGCGTTGGCCAAGGCAGCGCACTTCTTCAAAATGCCGAGCGCGCGGATCACAGGACGGCCCCAGCGGTAGCGCTCGACCCCAATGACGAAATTCTGACGTGAGCGCTCGGTTTGCGCGCCCCACAGGCGATCCGCGGGGACGTCGACTTCGCCGAGGGCGTCGTGTTCGATGCGGTAGGAAGTGGTCACGGGAGTGGTCATGATGTGCTCACCGATAGAATAGCGATCAACGTCCCACGGCTAAAGCCCGCCCTCCAGAATTTGTGCGATGTCGAGCAGTTGGGGAGGGTTCGCCGAAACCGCAGGGAGCGCATCGCGGAACATGGTGTTGCAAAAAGGGCAGGCGGCGGCGACGATCTCGGCTCCGGTGGCGGCGAGTTCGCGGGCGCGGTTGTGGCTGACGCGCTCGCCTTTCTCCTCGCCCAAAAACGCGAGTCCTCCGCCGGCTCCACAGCAGAAGCCGCGCTCGCGGGCGCGCGGCGGATCGACGGTTTGGCCCCGAGTGGAGATCAACGCGCGCGGAGCATCATAGACGCCGCGATAGCGCCCCAAATAACAGGGATCGTGATACACGATCTGCCGCCCGTCGGGAGCCGCGGGGAATTTCTCGCGATGGCGGGCGAGAAATTCGCTGTGATGCTCGATAGGCGGAGCTTCGCCATGCTCTTTCCAATCCACGCCAATGGTCCGGACGCAATGCGGACAGATGGAAACAATCCTGGGAACGCGGGCTTTTTGCAATGTTTCCAAATTCTTCTGGGCGAGCTGTTCAAACAGCAGATCGTTGCCCAACCGGCGCGCGGGATCGCCGGTGCAGCGCTCTTGGCGCAAGACGCCGAAACTAATTCCCGCGCGATTCATCAAGCGCGCGAGCGACGCCACAATCTCGCGTCCGCCCGGATCGTAGGCCCCCATGCAGCCGAGCCACAAGCAATACTCCTGGCTACCGTCGAAAATGGGAAGCTGCCGTTTCTCGATGAATCGATCGCGCTCGCCGGAGCTCATGCCCAGCGCATTGCCGTTCCGCTCCAGCGCCAGAAACAGCTTGGTGCCGTAATCGTCCTCCCATTTTCCGGTATTCACTGCTCCGCGCCGCAGGCCCACGATGACAGGCACGTGCTCGACGCCCACGGGACATTGAAATTCGCAGGCGCCGCAGGTGGTGCATTGAAACGCCGCTTCCTGGGAGATATGCGTTCCCAGCAGTGGCGGCTTCCCCTCCGGGCCCAACTCGTTCAAATACTCGCGCACGCCCAGCGCGATTTTCTTGGGATCGAGGACCTTGCCGGTGTTGAACGCCGGGCAGTGTTCGGTGCAGCGCCCACATTCCACGCAGGAATAGGCTTGCAGAGCCAGGATACGGGTAACGTCCTTGCCGGTCTCCAGGCCGAAATCCTCGTCGCCGGAAAGCGGCGGAATTTTCGCGAATGCGCCACGCGAGAAAAACACGCTCACTGGGCTCAGCACCAGGTGCAGATGCTTGGTGTGGGGAATCAGCGGAAGAAAAATCAACAGCGCCGCCGAATGCAGCGCCCACAGGATCTTTGCTTCCGGGGCGTTTTCCGCGACGGCGAATGCGGCCAGATACGTGGCCATCAGAAGGAAGATCAACAGAGCGATCACGCCGGACTCTGGCGATAACGGTCCCAGCCATCGCGGACGGATGAAGAACCGGCGGATGAATAGTCCGGCGATCGAAACGGCGACGAACACGGCGAAGATCGCCGCGATGGCGAAATAGACGCGTCCGGCGCCGCTTTCGCGGTCGAGGAATGCGGCGTTGAAGCCAGCGGCGACGTGATTCAGGGTCACCAGTGCGAACACGCAGAATCCCCAAAACACGAAAGCGTGAGCCAAACCGGGCGCCGGGCGCTGACGGATCACTTTTCCCTGAAGCAGAACCTCCCAAACGAAATCCCCTATTCGCTTGCCGAGCGGACGAAGCCGGAAATCCGCATCGGGCTTGGCGCGGAGAATCTGGCGGACCACGGGGATGAAGGGGCGCAGGAATCCTGCGAGCGACGCGGCTATCGATAGGGCGAAGATCGACTCCTCGGCTGGGGAGAATCGCATGGGTTAAATCTGCACTCTACCACCCGGTTGGAAACGGCTCGCGCATCAGGGGTACGATCGAAAAGTTAATAAGGATCTTGCACCGGCGGGGTGCCATAGGAATGCAGCGTCTCCGCTGTCTTCAGACCCCACGCCTGACCCTTCATGCGCTCCGCTTCCGTCCAGCGGATCGGTTTCCAGTCGGGAGCCAGGACCAGCCGCGCGCCGGCGCTGTCCACTTCCACGCGGTTCCCACCCGGTTCGTAAACCCAAAGAAAGAAAGTTTGCTGGATGGCGTGCTTGTGCGGCCCGCTTTCGATGAATATTTCGTTTTCCAAAAAAATGTCAGCGGCTCGCAAAACCTCCTCGCGGCTATCCACAGCGTAAGTGAGATGGTGGAAGCGGCCCCGGCTTCCGGTGTCGTCGAGGATATAGGAGAAGTCGTGGCCTTTGTTCGTGCAGGTCATCCACATCCCCGTCTCCGTGCCATCGTCCATCACGATTTGTTCCGTGAGACGGCAGCCGAGGTACCGCTCGAAAAATTCCCGGTTTGCCTTGACGTCGAAAGCGAGACACTCGGCGTGCTCGAGCCTTCGAACATTGGCGCCGCGAGCGGGAAACCGCTGCGCCTGGTTCTTCAAACTAGGATGCAGCTCAGGCGGCGCCACATACCATTCCGTCTCGTAGTACAACTCGATTTTGTGCCCGTCCGGATCTTCGAAGAGATAAGCCGGACCATGTCCCAGATCGCCATCCGTCCACCCGATGCCGTAAGTCGATTCCTTCAAGGCCGCCACTCGCCGCTCCAGCGCCTGTGGACTCCTCGCACGGAAGGCCATATGCCCCAGGCCCGATGTGTTTGAAGCGGTCAGCTTTAGAGTGTGGCGCTCGTAGTCGTCCCAGCCGCGCAAATAGACGGATTCGCCTTTCCGGCCGCTTTCCGTCAATCCCAACATGTCTCTGAAGAAGCGGAGACTCTCTTCGGGCTTAGGTGTGAAGAGCTCCAAATGTCCGAGATGAGCCACATCGCGATTCGGTTCGTCCGGCATGACCTCCCAGTTTACATGAGGGGCTCCAACCGGCTCTGGTGATAGAATTCCCTCATTCAACGACGAGAAGCCGAATGAGGGCAGGCTTTTCCGTTCCCTGCTTTGACGCAGTCGCCCGAAACCTGACGCCGCTCTAAATTACCGGAAGCGTCGGTGCGCCATTTTCGGTGTTGAACTTCGGAAAGCTCGGAGGCAGTCCAGCCAACTCGCGCAGAGCGCCGGCGACATAATAGCGCGCCATGTCCTTGCGCCAGTGCATCGCGAAGTCGGTATTGTCGAGCGGTTTTGCGACGGGATATGCCGCGGCCGAGGCATCGTGGATGCTTTCCTCCGTCAGCTTTTTCCCGATAATCGCATTTTGCGAGAGAACGGCCTCGATGGGATGCGAACCCACACCTCCCAGAATGATCTTGGCCGCCTCGACAGTTCCATCTTCCGCCTGCCGCAGGCAAGCCGCGACTCCCAAAACGGGGAAATCGAATGATCCGCGGCGGCGCAGCTTCCAATAGGTCGCCCGCCAGCCGTTCGTGGGCGGCAAGTGGATTTCTGTCAGCAGCTCGTCGGGCTTTTTGTTGAGATGCTGGATACCATCGTCGCGATAAAGTTCCGCCGCTCCGATCACTCGCTCGCCGGCGCTTGAAACCAGTTTCACTTGCGCGCCGATGGCCACCATCACGGGAGCGCAATCGCTCGATTGTACGGCCCAGCAGCGCGGGCTGGATGGCGCGACCCAACAGATGTCGCCATCCTTCTTCATGCAGAAATGGACGGCTTTGCGCCACTCATAATTCTGGTCGTAATAGTTGCACCGGGTGTCGAGGAGAAGGTTTCCGCCGATCGTGCCCATGTTGCGCAGCAGCGGCGTGGAGATCGATTCGGCGGCTTTCGCCACCGCCGCATAAGCGCGTTGAATGCGCCGGTCTTCCGTGACTTCGGTTAGCGTCAAACCCGCGCCCAGCACTAAGCCTTCGCTCGGCTTGCCCTTCAAAGCGTGAAGCTTTCGCACACGCGACAAGCCGATCACGGTTTTAGGGACCTGCTGGCGGCGCTTCATGTTTGGATAAAGATCCGTACCGCCAGCGACATACATGGCATCGGGCCCGGAGTCGGACATCATGCGCATAGCTTCGGAGAAAGAAGCCGCTTCAAGATAGCGGAATTTAGGAAGTCTTAGCATTTTAGGCGTGCGCCAGGACCGGCTGGCGATCCACCGGCTTCCCGTCGCCACCTTCAAACGGTGTCGGCACGGAGATCGGCGCGGGCATCTCAGAAGGATAAGTGAATTTAGCAGGTCCGTAGCGGCCTTCCCGTCCTTTCGCCTTGTCCCGGATCGCCTTCAACACCTTATCCGGCGTAATCGGGACCTCGTCGATCCGCACTCCCACCGCGTCGAAAATCGCATTGGCGATGGCCGGCGGAACCGGCAATTGAGGTCCTTGTCCGGCCTCTTTCGCTCCGAAGGGTCCGTTGGAGTCGCGGTCTTCAATCAAATAGGTGACGATATCGCACATCTCCAGCGTAGTCGGGCTTTTATATTCCAGAAATGAGGGAAACTTATGCACTACATTCCGATTGCCGCGATAGCTCATCTCTTCCATCAAGGCTTCGCCCAATCCCATATAGATGCTGCCTTCCACCTGCCCCATCACCAACACAGGATTGATGCACTGACCTACATCGTGCGCGACCCACATGCGCGGCACCACCACGATACCCGTTTCCGGATTCACCTCGACTTCGGCGATCGCCGCTGTAAAACTGAACGCCGGCGAAGGACCAATCCCCGAACCTTTGAATTTGCCCTTCCCCGCCGGGGGCTTGTACGAACCAACCGTCCCCAGCGTCCCGAATTTCGTCTCGGCCAGCCACACCGCTTCGATGAAGGTCTGACTCTTTTCCGGATTTTCCGTATCAAAAACGCGGCGATCCGCAAAGCACAACCTATCGGCCGGAACTTCCAGTTTCTCGGCCACCGCGTTCCTTAATAAGTCCTTCGCGCGCTCGGCGGCTTGAATAGCGGCGTTGCCGGTCATGAGGGTCACGCGGCTTGAGTAACTTCCAAGATCGACCGGAGTAAGATCTGTGTCCGAGGTGACCACTCGAATGTCGAAAGGATCGATTCCCAACACTTCGGCGACGATGTAAGCCAGAATCGAATCCGAACCCTGACCGATCTCCGCCGAACCGCAATAGACAGTCACTCCCCCGCCGCGATCCAGTTTCAACTGCACTCCCGAGTGGGGCATGTTGTTCCAGTAGATGGGAGTCTGCGCGCCGGTCATATAGCCGCTGCACGCCAGTCCGATTCCTTTGCCGTAAGGCAGCTTGCGGAACTTCTGGTTCCACCCGGAACCTTCCACCGCTTTATCGATGCATTTGCCCAAGCCCATGCTGCCCACGCGAATCCAATTCGCCACCATGGAATCGGGAGGCGCCAGATGGCGCTTTCGCATTTCCGCTGGGTCGAGTCCCAGTTGCTCGGCGATCTTGTCCATCTGAACTTCCTGAGCGAAGCGCGGCTGAGGAGTTCCGTTGCCGCGTTTCGGTCCGCAGGGAGCCTTGTTCGTGAAGACACGCACCGCTTCACACTTGAAGCGCGGCATCTTATAGGTAGTGGTTTGAAAAGTGCCCGTGTAAAATCCGGTCGCGACGCCCAACCCTCCATAGGCCCCGCCGTCCAAAATCGTGCGATGATGCATCGCGGTGATGGAGCCGTCCTTCTTGAATCCCGTTTTCGTAGACATCAACGCCGGATGGCGGCCGCGGTGGCAATAGAAAACTTCTTCGCGCGTCAGGCAAATCTTCACCGGGCGTCCCGTGATCATCGCCAGTTTCGAGACGGCCATCTCGTGCTGGAACGGATCGCACTTACCCCCAAAGCCTCCTCCATTCGGGGTAGCAATCACGTGGATGTGACTCGCCGGGAGTCCCAGCACCTTGACCAACGCTTTGTGCAAGTAGTGCAAATCCTGAGTGCACGTATAGAGAGTGAGCTTGCCGTCGTGGCTAAAATGAGCGACGCTCGCGTGCTGCTCTAGAGCAAGATGGGTGCTGCCTTCGTAGAAGGTCAGGTCTTCGCGGACGAAATCGGCTTCCGCGAAGCCCGCTTCCACGTCGCCGAATTCATATACCTGCCTACGGTGAATATTGCCGAACTCGCCATGATCGTGCACGCGAGGTTCGGGATGCTCGAGCGCGCTTTGGATTGAAGTGATGGTGGGAAGAAGCTCGTATTCGACTTTGATCAGATCCAGGGCTTCGGTGGCGACGTCCTCATCCACCGCGGCGACGGCGGCCACCGGCTCGCCGACCATCCGAACTTTGTCGATCGCCAGAGCGTGCTCGTCTTCGCTGACGGGCATGGCGCCATACGCCTTCGGCAGATCCTTTCCCGTGATCACGGCCTTGACGCCGGGATGATTTTCCGCCGCCGAAGTATCGAGCGAAACAATCCGGGCGTGCGGCACGGAGCTGCGAAACAGCTTGGCGTGAAGCATCCGCGGAAACACGATGTCGTCGGCGTATTTCGTTTCGCCCGTGCATTTCGCCGTCGCGTCCACTTTGCGGTGGGGCTTGCCAATGACGCGCAATCCCCCTGGACCACTGCCGTTATTGCCAGCCATAAACGCTCTCCTTGGGAGGTTCCGCTTGTTCACCGGCCAGCCATGCGGCGGCCAGTTCCACCGCTTCGTAAATCTTGATATAGCCCGTGCAGCGGCAAATATTTCCCGATAAAGCCGCCTTGATCTGGTCGCGCGAAGGCCGTGGAACCCGCTCCAGCAAGGCTTGCGCGGTCAGCAGCATTCCCGGCGTACAATATCCGCACTGCGCTGCGCCAAGATCGGCGAACGCCGCCTGCAAGGGATGAAGTTTGGTCCCGTCCGCCATCCCCTCCACCGTAGCGATTTCGTGTCCTTCCATGGCGGCGCCCAAAACCAGACACGACAAGACCGGCCGTCCGTCCACCAGCACGGCGCAGCAGCCGCATTCGCCTAGCTCGCAGCCATGCTTGGTACCCGTAAGTCCCAAATCTTCGCGAAGCACTTCAAGCAGAGTCTTGTGAGGGGAAAAGGCTACTTCCACCGGCTCCCCATTCACTCGTAACTGAATGTGCGCCTTTCCTGGCTTTTCTTTCGTCGTCTTAACCGCTTTCATGGATGTAGGCCGAGGTTTATTTTATCATGGCACCTCCAGAGCGGTTTCTATTCTGATTTCGCGCGCGATCAGCGGAATCACCCGCGAGCAAACCTCGGCGACCGACGGCGAGCCCTCGCCGCGGAATTGGAACAACATTCCTCCGCGCCCGTCGTCGAGCAGGCTTCAGCCTTGGGCACCGGGTTTCAACCCAGGTTTTCCGCCATCAATTGATCGTTGAGATTCCAATGTGCCACGTGGAGCAGCATTCCAGCTTAACAGCTTCAATGGGGCGGCGGTCAATTGATCGCGAATGAAATTTGGAATCAGACGGAGGCAGAATGAACCAGAATGAACCAGAATGAATGTGCTTGTGATGTGGAGCGCGACCGGTTTATAGAAGAAGTGTTTTACTTTGTTTAACTTTGTGTAACAGAGTAGTGTATATAGAAAAGAACTCAACCGGGCCGCGATCAATTGATCGAGGAAAACCGGCTGAAGTCGGCTGAGACCCAGGTTTCACAGGCTAAAGCCTATAGGCTGGTAGATTCTGCAGTTGCAAATTATTTGCTGATTTGGATTGACAGTACCTCTGTACTGGGATAATATATTTCCTGTACCTGCAACTAATTTGCAAGTAGCGAGAATACATTCCAGAGAGGGACCTTTGAAAGCCACGAGCTGGCTGGCGGCGATTGTTCTTCTTCTCCACGCACTGAGTGCGTGGGCTAGCGATGGAGGAAGCGTCCTGGGAACCGTCACAGATCCCCGCGGGGCCGTGGTTCCGGGCGCGACGGTCACTGCCACGGAAACATCCAGCGGTGTAAAGCAGACGCTAACGACTGATTCCCGGGGCTTCTATTCGTTCCAGAGCCTTTCGGTCGGCCACTACGACGTTGAGGTAACGGCTCCCGGTTTCAGCCCCCTCCGCAAGACTGGTGTTGTGATCGACCTGAACGGCAAGGTTGTGGTAGACGTTTCCCTGGCAATTGGCGCCCAGAGTGAAACCGTAACCGTCTCCGAATCTGTCGCGCGCGTGGAGACGGTCGATACCCAGATGGGCGAGGTCATCACCGGCACACAGATGACTTCCGTCCCGCTCAACGGCCGCAGCTATACGGATCTGCTCGGTCTCCAGCCCGGCGTTGTTCCGGTGACATCGCTCACGTCCAATACGCAACAAGACGTGGGCGTCAGCGCGCTGTCCCCCTCCGGCGACTTGAACCCCGGAACGATTTCCATCAATGGTCAACGCGAATTCGCCAACGCGTTCATCGTCAACGGAAGCGATGCCGAGGAGGATGTCAACTCGGGAACCGCTATCATCCCCAACCTCGATTCCATTGCCGAGTTCCGCATCCTCACGAGCAATTTCGACGCGGAGCACGGTGAACACAGCGGGGGGCAAATCGAGGTCGTTACTAAATCGGGTACAAATGAATTTCACGGCGATGCCTTCGAGTTCCTGCGCAATACAAGCCTGGATGCACGCAACTATTTCTCGCCAACGCGGGGCGCTCTTGACCAGAACCAGTTTGGTGGAACATTCGGCGGCCCGATTCGAAGGAATAAGATGTTCTTCTTTGTCGACTATCAGGGCACCCGGCTAACGCAAGGAGTGGATACGGGCCAAATCCCGGTTCCTTCCATGCAAGATCGGGCCGGCGATCTCTCCGATATCGGGAGCTCCCTGACCGGCACGGTAACGGGCCAATACTGGGCAAATCTGCTCTCGCAAGAGCTGGGGTACCCCGTTTCTCCGGGCGAGCCGTATTACACGCCGGGATGCTCGAGTTCCTCGCAATGCGTTCTTCCCAATCCACGCGCTGGCGATCGACGAGCAACGGAGTAGCTTCAATCACACCCCGTTCATCGCGTATTTGAGCGAGGACTCCGAGGAATTGGAGCGCGCTGCAGGCCCCGGCAAGCACAGCATTGAAGACAACCGCGCGATGTGGCGCGGCAAAATCGAACAGCGCTGGTTCGTCGGCGCTCATTCTAATATCGGCGGCGGGTATCCGAATAACCTTTTGGCACAGGCTCCATTCCAATGGCTGATCACGGGCGCCATCGATTGCGGCCTGTACGCGGAGGCTGCGGCGACCCCCGAGCCGCTCACGCCTAGAGACGCTCCGCCGGTCGATTCCTATGCGAAATTTGCCCCCCCGCTCTGGGAAACGCTCATTCGCAACAAGAGAAACTATCGTGTGATCGATCCCGATGCCGAGTTGCGTGCAAACCGCGATGTATCAGGCCGCGGCTTTGCGCTCGAAACCATCAACGAAACCGTGGATCTATCGGTCACCGATTACTGGCAGGACTCCGGAATGCCGGTGTCGCCCAATCTCGAATGCTATTTGAAGCGGAAGAAAGGCGAACTGCCGAACGGTTTGCAGCCGGCGCGGCACCTGTGGATTCGTAACGGTTGGTTCCACTACGCGGCGCTCGTCGTCTGGGCTGTAGCCGCCGTGTTCGGCATCTACGCGTTGGACAGCATCGGCGGATTCACCGAAAAGGGATTGCCGGTTCAGGTCGCGTACGCCGCCGCGCTCTTCCTGCCGTTCGTTGACTGGGGCGAGAGCTGCGTGACGTTCGGGTACGCGGTGGGGATCGGTGGACCTCGCGCGCGAGCCTTCCTCGATTCCGTGTATTGGACCCGGTTGCTGGGTTTCGTGTTGTTCGCCTTCGGAACGGTCTACGGAACCTGCGTGTTCCTGGCGGCCGGATTGGGCCAAGCCGGATTGCGCCAGGAATGGCCGATTTCGCGCGAATTTCTGCACGATTACGGAGCCGTGGCATTCCTCGCCGCCCTGCCCGCGCTTCTGATTACCAAGCTGAGATCGAAATATGCATGGGGTGCCTTAATCCTCGGTCCGGCGGGCGTGGCGGCAATCGGTGGAGTTTTGTTCGCCATCGGTTTCGCAATTCGCGTGCTGTTCCCGAACGCGGGTGTCGATCAATTCTGGGGTCACACGGGCCCGCTATCGATCCCCGGACTGCTTCTCCTGCTCCAACTCATGGGCATATATTTCTGGCGAAGCTTGATCTGGGTAGGCGAGCCGCTGAGACGCGCCAACCTCGGCAGCATTGTCGCCCTTCAACTCTGTCCAACGCCCGGACGTGTTGTGCGGTGTCTGGAAAACTGGCGTGATCGTCTCTCAAATACTGCCGTGCTCAACTCATCGCCTGACGCGCCACCCGCTGTGACCCTGCGTAAACTCGTGCGTGAGGCGTTGTGGCGCGACATCATCGGCTTCATTCCGGTGTACACGATATTCCTGATGTTCGGGCTCAAATTTTCTACACTGGTGCCCTATAAGGATTGGGCGGCGCTCGTGGTCTGGGTGCCCGGGCTCGCCGAATGGGTCAGCCACTGGGCTGCTCCGCTCGCCGGTTTCTGGTGGGTGTTGCCCGCCGTGGCCGCTGCCACGGATTACATCGAAGACATCTGCCACCTGCGCTATTTGAAGCTGTCTGAGCGCGAGAGTGGCAAGAACAAGCCGTCCGCGATCTTAACGCTGGTTTCGTTCACGGCGACGGTTATTAAAGATGTGGCATTCGTCGCCTCAGGATGCATTGCCGCGGTAGCGGTACTGGCCGGAACGCACAGTGTTCTCTCGCAGATAACCGATTGGCGTGCAAAAATCGCCGTGGTGCTCACGGGCATCGGCATCGCAAGCGTAGTGCTATTGGTGATCGCCTTCATCCGCGGATTCATTCGTAAGCGGGGCCATCAGCCGAAGCCAACCGAGGACTTGAGCACGGCACCCACAGCAGTCAGCCGTAAGTAGCCTGCGGAAATCTGGCTGCGACGTACGCAAGGGAGCGGTCTGCTGAACCCTTCCGAACTTACGGACGGACCAGAAGCTGCGGGGCTGCTGGATCCACTTTGGTATATTCTCGAAGGAGGATTTACTTAAGGAGACACCATGGCAGAAATCGCGGCAAAATATCTCGACCTGTTTCAGAAAAAGGCTTTTGCGCAACTGGCTACGTTGATGCCGGACGGAAGCCCGCACGTATCGCCGGTCTGGTGCGATTACGACGGGGAACACGTGGTCATCAATTCGGCCAAGGGACGCGTGAAGGATCGCAACATGCGGCGCGATCCCCGCGTCGGACTCGACATCCAGGACCCGGACAATCCCTATCGCCACCTTTCCATACGCGGACGCGTGGTCAGCATCGAGGAACGGGGCGCAGATGAGAACATCGACAAGTTCGCCAAAAAATATCTGGGTGTGGATCGCTACCCGAACCGGCAGCCGGGCGAAGTGCGGGTCATCTACAAAATCGAACCGGAGCGCGCCTTTACGATGTGGCGCGGAGAATGACCACGGGTTCACGGAGCGGCATGCTCGACCGGCGCTGGCTGCTGGTGGCGCCGGCCCTCTTGTTCTTGTGGATTATTGCGCAGATTGACAAGACGAACGTCTCGCTGATCATCGCCGATCCCGCTTTTCTCAAGGAATTGGACGTCGCCGGCCATAACACCGAATTAGGTGGGCTGATGTCTTCCTTCTTCGTTGGGTATGGAATCTCCATATTCATTTGGGGCTTCTTGGTGGACCGTTTTGGGCCGCGGAAATGTGTGATCGCGGGAACTCTGATATGGGCCGTCATGCTGTTTCTGTCGTCTCTGGTCCACGACATCCAGCAGTATCTTCTGATTCGCCTTCTGCTGGGCGCGGCGGAAGGCAATCTGTGGCCGGTCTCCAATGCGCTGACGAATCGTTGGTTCCCGGTACGCGAACACTCGCGGGTCCAGGCCTTCTGGATCACCGGCTCGACTCTGGGGACCGCGATTGGTGTCCCTATCGTGGCCGCTCTGATATTGGGGAGCGGATGGCGGGGTGCCTTGACCGCTCTGTCCTTAGTATCTCTTTTGCCTGTAGCGCTGTTTTGTTTCGT
This sequence comes from Bryobacteraceae bacterium, assembly GCA_036521975.1. Lineage (GTDB taxonomy): Bacteria > Acidobacteriota > Terriglobia > Bryobacterales > Bryobacteraceae > Palsa-187. The sequence goes on along the minus strand of DATDGT010000044.1, from coordinate 32,458 downwards.
GAAGGACAGGCCGCGCGAGCAGGGATCTTCTGAACCGCGCACAACGGCTTCGCCTGTGCGCTCGTCCGACGAAGCGCGAGTTATCAAGAGTGACGGCAAAGCGGCGCCGGCGGAGCCGCTGAGTCTTCAAGAGCTGCTTAAGAGCCGGCCTTTCTGGTTGATCACCGTCTGCCAGTTTGCGTCCGCCACGACCATTTATACGCTGGTCCAATGGATTCCGAGCTATGTGACCGCCGCCCGTCACCTGTCGTTCAAGAGCATGGGAGGGTGGATCACGCTGGGCTACGTGATCGCAACAATTCTGACGCTGATCGTCGGCTATGTCGCCGATCGCACCATGCAACGATCTCTGGCCGGGGCTTGGGTCTCGGTCGCGTTCGTGATTGTTATCCTTCCGGCGCAGATGGTCTCGCCCATCGCCAGCGCAGTCACGCTCGCCTCCTTGATCGGTGTCGCCAGCTCCACGGCCGCCCTCAATGGGGCGCTTATGCAAACACTGGTGAAACCGGAAGCCATCGCGCGCGGCACCGGGATCTACGCGGGTATTGGCATGTTCAGCTCGGCTATGGGCCCCGCGCTCTTTGGCGCTTTGATCGGTTACCTCGGCGGACAGTATTGGGGAGGGTTTTTATTCCTCGCTGTTCTCAATGCGATTGGCGCCGCCGGCTATATCGCTCTGCACTTTGTCTCGACCGCGAAGGCACCGGAACCCGCACGCCCCGGCCGACAGACTGACCAATCGTACATCGCGGCGCGTTAGCCGTTGACGCCAGCGATGAGCCCCAGTGCGATGAGCGAGCGCTTCGCGGTTCAATCTAAGGATGGCATCGCCATTTCCGTTCAAAAAAGCGGATTGGGACCACCGCTCTTACTGATCCACGGTGCCGCCGTAGACAGTTCGGCGTCCTGGTCGCGCGTGCTGCCGATGCTCACGGAGCGTTTCACCGTATACGCGATGAACCGTCGCGGGCGTCCGCCCAGCGGCGATGCCCAACCCCACGCCTTGCCGGCGGAAGTGGAGGACCTTGCGGCAGTGGTCGATTCGATGCCCGAGCCTTTCACGCTGCTCGCCCACTCTTTCGGGGGGCTGATAACTTTAGCGGCTCTGGATCGCTTGAAGAACGTGAGCCGCCTGATCCTCTATGAGCCGCCTGTGTTCGAGTTCCCAAGAGCCCCGCGCTACCAGAAGATTCTCGAATCGCTGGATCGCGCGCTCGAATCCGGCGATCGCGAAGAAGTGGTGACGATCTTTCTGCGAGACCAGGTTGGAACCGATGAATCGATTCTCGCGCGCTTGCGAGCGTCGCCGATCTGGGACGTGTTTAAGAAGAACGCGGATACCTTGCCTCGGGAGTCTCGCGTGGTCAATACCTTTCGCCCGGATCGCGATCTTCTCGGCGAATGGAGGGTTCCGACAACCATGCTGCTCGGCGGCGAAAGTCCCGGCAAAGTCCGGGACAGCGCCATATTCATCTGCCGCTCGATTCCCCGCTGCCGGCTTGTGATTCTGGAAGAGCAAGGCCATTCCGCCATGCTCAGCGCGCCGGAGCTCTTTGCCGCCAAAGTTGTTGAGCTGGCACGCGGCTAATGACAGCGCCCTCCGATGTATAATCGGAACTTCGTTCTCGCCTCGACTGAACCGCCGATGAACGCTGCCACCCTCGAAACCGTTTCCTGTGGGATCTCTCGCGCCGATGCTTTTCGTTTGATGGCCGCCACGGGCGGGGATTTAGAGGACCTTTTCCGGGCGGCGGCGGAGTTGCGCGAGCGGCGAACCGGAGCGACCCTCACATATTCGCGCAAAGTCTTTATCCCTCTGACGAACCTATGCCGGGATCGTTGTGGGTATTGCACCTTTGCGCGCGACGCCGCCGATCCCAGCGCCCACACCATGACGCCCGAAGAGGTGCTGGCAGTCGCGGAGGCGGGCCGAAGGGCGGGGTGCAAAGAGGCCCTCTTCAGTCTCGGAGAACGTCCGGAAATTCGTTATCCCGCGTATCGCCACCTGCTCAACAGCGAAGGATACGCTTCCACCATCGACTATCTCGCCGCGATGTGCCGGCTGGTTTTCGAGCAAACGGGCCTTCTTCCCCACGCAAATCCCGGCACGATGACGCGCGCGGAGATGGAGAAGCTTCAACCGTTCAATGCCAGTATGGGCATGATGCTGGAATCGGCGAGCTCACGGCTGCTCCGGCCCGGCGAAGCGCATCACGCCTGCCCCGATAAAGTGCCCTCGGCGCGGCTTGCCACTTTGAAAGCCGCGGGCGAGCTCGGCATCCCGTTCACCACCGGAATCCTGATCGGTATCGGTGAGACGCCCGAAGAGCGCGTGGATGCGCTCTTTGCTATTCGGGAAATCCATGAACGATACGGCCATATTCAGGAAGTCATTATTCAAAACTTTCGCGCCAAGTCGGACACGCGCTTCGCTCAATGGCCCGAGCCTAGCACGCTGGATCTGCTCCGCACGGCGGCGGTGGCCCGGCTCATTCTCGGATCCGACGTAAACGTCCAAATCCCGCCGAATTTGACGGACGACGATTTCGGATGCCTTCTGCGGTCGGGCATCAACGATTGGGGCGGAATCTCACCTGTGACCCTGGATTTCATCAATCCGGAAAGAGCATGGCCGGCGGTCTGGAAACTGAGAGAGGTCACTGCGCGAGCCGGATTCGAGCTCCGCGAGCGGCTCGCCATCTACCCGGAGTTCGTGCGCGACTGCAGAAAATGGCTGCAAGGGCCTGTCCGCAGGGGAGTTGCACAACTCGCCGATGATGCTGGCTTGGTACGGACAGAGGAGGAGCGATGGTAGACCCAGCCGTCGCTTCCGTTCTCGACAAAGCGCTCTCCGGCGGCGAAATCGATGTCGCAGAGGGCGAACGCCTATTCACCGCGACCGGCGAGGACCTGCGCGCCATCCTCGCGGCCGCCGATCTTCTGCGAAGCCGAAAGGTCGGCGAGCGAGTCACTTACGTAGTAAACCGCAATATTAACTTCACCAATGTCTGCGTGAAACGCTGCGGTTTTTGCGCGTTCAGCCGCGGCCATCGGGCGGAGGAAGGCTATTTCCTGCCCGTGGAGGAAGTGGTTCGGCGCGCCCAGGAGGCTTGGGATCTCGGCGCGACGGAAGTGTGCGTACAAGCCGGTTTACCGCCGCGAATGAAAGGATCGCTTTACATCGATCTCTGCCGGGCGATCAAGACGGCGGTCCCAGGGATTCACGTCCACGGCTTCTCGCCAGAGGAAGTCCTTTACGGCGCGGAACGCTCGGGTGCGAGCGTCGAGGACTATCTCGCGGCGTTGAAAGATGCGGGAGTGGGCTCCCTGCCGGGAACGTCCGCCGAAATCCTTAACGACCGTGTTCGCAATTTGATTTCGCCGGGCCGAATTTCCACGGCGGACTGGATTCGAGTGATCTCCACCGCGCATCGGCTGGGCATTCCCACCACTTCGACGATCATGTTCGGGCACGTCGAAACGGCTCGCGATTGCGCGGAACACATCTTCCTGCTCCGCGAGATCCAGAAGGAGACCGGCGGGATCACGGAATTCGTGCCTTTGAATTTCATTCATTCGGAAGCTCCCATGTTCCGGAAATCACTGGTTCCCGGAATTCGTCCCGGCGCGACCACCGACGAAGTTTTGCGAATGTGCGCGGTATCCCGGATCATGTTGAACGGCTGGATCGACCACATACAAGCGAGTTGGGTCAAGCAGGGCGCGGGATTGGCGCAAGCCTGTCTGAGCGCGGGCGCCGACGACCTCGGGGGAACATTGATGAACGAAAGCATCTCCACCGCGGCGGGCGCTTCGCACGGTCAGTTCCTGCGTCCCGTGGATCTTCGCGCGCTGATTTTCGAAGCGGGACGCGTGCCGGTGGAGCGATCGACCACATATCGCGTGCGCCGCGTATTCGAGCACGAACCCGAGCAGCCCGACAAGCTGGATCTGGTCGAGCCGGCGAGTGCGCCGTTCGGCTCCTATTCAGGCTTGATCTCCTCGGAGGAGTTTCGGTTCCGAAAGGCTTCGCTCGCGTGACGATCGCGATCGTCGGAGGGACCGGCGCGGAGGGCGCCGGCTTAGGATTGCGCTTTGCTCGAGCGGGCGCCCGCGTGCGCATCGGGTCGCGCGACTTGGCGCGCGCGGAAGCCGCGGCCGCGCGGATTGGCGAAGCCGCTCACTCCACTGAGGTCGAGGGTTGCCTGAATCAAGATGCCGTTCGCGGCGCGGATGCCATCGTGGTGACGGTTCCCCCCGAAAGCCAAGCCGATATCCTACTCGCGATCGGCCCTCATCTTTCGCCGGGTGCGGTGGTGGTGGATGCCACGGTGCGCCTCAAATCCGATTCCCCGGAAGCATCGGCCCAGTTAGCGGCCCGGAGTTTGCCGGAAGGAACTCGCGTTGCCGCGGCTTTCCACACTTTGGGCGCAGACCTGTTGATGCAGCTCGATCACGGCATCGATAGCGACGTGCTGGTTTGCGCCGACGACCCCGAAGCCAAGCGCGTCGCCACCGAACTGGTGGGTATGCTGGGCGGCGCTCGCGCGGTGGACGCCGGACCATTGCGCAACGGACGGCTTATCGAGAACCTTGTGTCCTTGCTGATTGCCATCAACCGCCGCAACAAGGTGAAACACTCGGGCGTCCGGATTACCGGTCTATGAAGGCGCCTGGAGGGCGGGCTTCAGCCTGCGCGGCGCTTCAGCGCCGCGCCCGAGAAGCGCTGCTTCAGCCTCGCTCCCCCAGCGGGACTCAAGTCCCGCGCGGACTGAAGTCCGCCCTCCGGAAGCGTCCTCGATGGAGCCGCGTTCTATGATCGTCGCGTTGGCGGGCGGCGTGGGCGCCGCGCGCTTCTTGGACGGCTTGGCGCGTGTGGTGCCGCCGAAAGATATCTTCGTGATCGGCAACACCGGAGACGACGCGGAAATTCACGGTTTACACGTCTCGCCGGACCTCGATACGGTGATGTACACACTGGCCGGCCTTGCCGACCCGGTTCGGGGCTGGGGTTTGCGCGGCGACACATTCCATAATCTCGAAGCGCTTCGCACGCTCGGCGCGGAGACCTGGTTCCAGCTCGGGGACCGCGATCTTGCAACTCACATAGTTCGAACGGAGCTTCTCCGCGGCGGGATGAAACTGAGCGCCGTGACTCGTCAGATGAGCGAAGCGTTGGGAGTGAGATCGACGATCGTTCCCATGAGCGACGATCCCGTCCGCACCATGGTGCAAACCAAAAATAGATTATTGGAATTTCAAGACTATTTTGTCCGCCGCCGCGCGGAGGACGCTGTTCGGGGGGTTCTTTTTCACGGTTCGGAACAGGCAAAACCGGCTCCCGGCGTGTTAGATGCAATTATGCGCGCCACTGCGGTCATTTTCTGTCCTTCAAATCCCGTCATCAGCATCTGCCCGATTCTTTCCGTGCCCGGAATTCGCGAGGCATTGGAACGCCGCAGCGGTCCCATTGCAGCCATCTCTCCCATCGTCGGAGGCCGCGCGTTGAAAGGGCCGGCGGCGAAAATGATGCGCGGCCTGAAACTTAGCGCCTCGGCCCTGGGAGTGGCCCGACTGTACCAAGGAATCGCCGACGTCTTCGTCTTAGACAATGAGGATAAAGCTGCGGCTTCTAAGATTGAGTCTCTCGGAATGAAGGCGGTTGTCACAGACACAATTATGAGCGGCTTGTCGAGAAAGAAGGCGCTTGCGCGCGCGGTACTGAGGGCTCTTGAATGATCGCGCACAGGCGAAGTCCGTTGTGCGCGAGGCTAAATAAGAAATGATCTGCGCTCTCTTGCCCGTCAAAGCTCCCGGGAACGCGAAGCAGCGGCTGAACGGGTACCTCTCTCCATCTCAGAGAGAGGCTCTGGCCCGGCTGATGTTTGAGGAAGTCTTTTCGACGCTTTGCGCCGTTCGCGGCCTGGACCGCATTATCGTGGCGACCAGCGATCAAGCCGTCGGGGATCGCGCCACCCGTTCCGGCGCGATCGTTTTCGAAGAAGGGGAACAACGCGGCCACAGCCATTCCGCCGACGCAGTCTCGCGCCACGCCATGAGCTGCGGGGCGGCCACCATTCTTCTCTTGCCCATCGATGTCCCGCTCGTCACCGAGACCGAGATCGAAGACCTTATTGAAGGACCGCAAGGGGGCGTGATCGTGGTTCCTTCCTTGGACGGCACGGGCACCAATGCGCTGGTCCGGACTCCGCCGGATGCCATACCCAGTTGTTTCGGGCCGGGAAGCTTTCGCGCGCATCTGGACCGTGCGCAGGAGCGGGGCGTGCCGGCAACGGTGAGGCGTCCCCCCGGTCTGCTCTTCGACATCGACACGCCGGAAGATGTGGAAGAGTTGTTCCGGCGCGCGCCCGATTCGCGCACGGCCCGGTGGCTACGAACGCAATGGGAATCCGCATCGTAGGGCTGGAGGGTCTGCCCGAGATCCGTCCAGGCGACGATCTTGCGCGCCTGATTCTGGATGCCGGTGCTCGCGCTCGGGAGACGATCACGCAAAAGACCGTTGTGGTGGTCGCTCAAAAGATCGTCTCGAAAGCCGAGGGTGCGATCGTGGACCTTCGCGAGATCAAGCCTTCGGATTTTGCTCTGCAGTGGGCCAAGCGTTGGAGCAAGGATGCGCGTTTGATCGAACTGGTTCTTCGCCAGTCCCGCCGCATCGTTCGCATGGACCGTGGCATCCTGATCGCGGAAACTCACCATGGCCTGGTAACGGCCAACGCGGGAGTGGATCAGTCGAATGTGCCCGATGAAGATTTCGCGACGGTTCTCCCTTCCGATCCCGACGCCTCGGCCCGCGCGTTGCGAACGCGGCTGGGCTGTGGAGCCGCGCTGATCACCGATAGCTTTGGCCGGCCGTGGCGCGAAGGATTGGTGAACGTCGCCATCGGCGTCGCCGGGATGGAGCCGCTGGAGGACTTGCGCGGCACGCTCGATCGCGAGGCCCGAGTTCTCACTGCCACGATCGTCGCCCTAGCCGACGAACTCGCGGCGGCCGCAGGATTGGTGATGAAGAAAGCCGCCGGCGTACCGGTTGCGCTCATCCAAGATTTCGAATGGCAGGCCGCCGAAGGCTCTTCCGCGCCGCTGATTCGCCGCCCGGATCTCGATCTGTTCCGGTGATTTGCGCCTGTTCCGGGCGCTTAGTAATGATAGCGGGCCTGCAGGAAATCGATGCGCCCACCGCGCTACTGCGCGCGCCGCATGGCCTTCAGGAGCCGTTGGGCGTTCTTGGGAGATCTGAGCAGGTGGGCTGTCTCCATAAGACTCGTTAGCTCTTGGGCGGGAATCATGGCGACGTCGGCAGAGCGCCTTCGGCGGACAATCACAATTTCCTGGTCGTTGGTAATGCGGTCGAGGGTCGCGGCGAGTTCGGCCCGGAGCTTAGTGTAGGTGGTTTCCACGGGCATCAGTTTAATTGTACAGGTTTCCTGTGCGGTTCTTGGTCGCCATCCGTCTGCTCCACAGGACAGATGTCCGTCCCGTCGGGCCGTGCTACAATTCCTCAGATCCCCCGCCACCTTTAAACATGGATCACGCAGGACGCCTCATCCCTAAAATGAATCTTCCCTCTGGACTGCACGATCCGGAGCAGCGCGCTCGCGCGGCTTGGCCACGCGCAGCGGGAAAAGTGGTCGCCTCTCACACGCGCGTCCGAAGCCTGGTGCGCGGAACGCTCATTGTCGAAGTGGAGGATTACATCTGGCAGCGACAGCTTTCAACGCTCGGGCGGTGCCTGCTGGGAAACCTGGAAAGAGAACTCGGCGAGCCGCTGGTTGCGGGGATCGATTTCCGTCCCATGCGTCACATGCCGGAGCGGCGCGAGCCGCAGACAGCCACATCCGCGCGCCGCGAGCCGAACCAAATCCGGGGCCAAATCCGGGGCCAAATCCCGAACCAAATCAAAGATCCCGTGCTGGCGCTGCTTTACGAGCGATCGAAAAGGGCAGCGGGATGAGAATCGACGAAAACGAAGTGCGCCGCGTGGCGGACTTGGCCAATCTCGCGCTGACAGACGAGGAGATTGCGCGCATGGCGCACGACCTCAGCGGCATTCTCGAGCATATCGATACACTCAACGAGCTGGACACCTCCGCAGTGGAGCCCATGGCTCAAGTTCTCTACGATGCCGATCCATCGGCGACGCTGCGCGAGGACCGCGAACGTCCCGCGCTCGGCAATCAGGAAGCGCTGGCCAATGCGCCTCTCGCCGGAGCGGGCTATTTCAAGGTTCCTAAGGTAATCGAAAGGTAGCTATCAGCGTTCAGCTTCTGAAGCAGTGCGCAGCCGCCTGCCAGGTAGGATCGAATACGCGACAAGCCGATCGCTGAAAGCTGACAACTGAATGCTGAATGCTGAAAGCTGACAGCTTGTTTTACGTGCCGCGCCGCGAGGGCCAGCGCCTTTCCATATACGACCGCAGGCGCAGGATGGCTTGTGATTTGAGCTGCGAAATGCGGGACTCGTGCAGTCCCACGATTTTGGAGATCTCGCGCAGAGTGAGCTCTTCGTAATAATACAAGCTGAGCACCGCCCTCTCGATTTCCGGCATCTTGGTAATGGCGTCTGCTAAAAGCGCCTGCAGCTCGCTGCGTTCCAGCAAATGGGAGGGCCATTCCTCCTCGTCCCCCGATAAGTACCGCAGCAGATCGCGATTCTGATCTTCGTCGGCGGACGCGGTCTCCAGGCTGCCGAGGCTTAGCCCGCGGACCTCCACCAGCCATTCGTAATACTCCTCCAGCTTAAGGCCGAGTTGCGCGGCGATTTCGTCCTCTGTGGGCGAGCGGTGCAGACGCTGCTCGGCGGCGGAGATAGCGGCTTCAATTTGCTTGGCCCGCTTGCGCTGCTGTCGGGGCGCCCAGTCGAGACCGCGCAGGCTATCCAGGATCGCGCCGCGGATCTTGTATTCGGCGTAGGTTTTGAGCTTGACGTTGAGCGAAGGGTCGAAGCGGTCGATGGCGCCGATCAACCCTATGGTTCCAGCCGAGACGAGATCGTCGAGATTCACGCTCTCCGGCAGCCGCTCGTGAATGCGGCGGGCGATCAATCTCACCTGAGAAAGATGCTCCAAAATGAGGCGCTCGCGTTCTTCGAGCGGGAGCGCGCCGTTGCGTTGCTCTTTATAAGGATGGGCCGCGCCGCCGCGCGCGGGGGAATTGGTCGCCCCGTCACGCGCGGGCTCGCGTTGAGTGGCTTGCTTCATGCCGCCGCCCGTTGGTGCAAGAGCGAGGATTTTAGGAGCGGTAGTTTAGGAGACTTTAAGACCTCGGGAGTAAGAGGGCCGTGTACCACTCCGAAGACCACCTCGTATTCCTTGCGCGGCAGTTCCACGGCCGCTTCCACGGTTCTCGAGAAATAACCCTTGAGCTGCATGGTTTTCGCTGAACTTGTGTTGTAATCGGCAGGGAGGGAGAAAACCTGTAGCTTTCAGTCGTTAGTCGAGTGGTAGCGATTCACCGGCATGCTCGGAAGGTTCAGCAAACCGCTCCCTACGGTCGCGGCTCAGCGTGAGTACCTTGCCGCAAACATCCTATTCCGAGCCGTGACCGTAGGAGCGGTCACGCCCTCTTGCAGCCGTTCGCCCGGGTGAAGTAGCATAGTTGCGTTCGGGAGCTCGAAAGGAGAGTTGGCATGAGATACCGATTGCGCTTGCCCTTGGCCGGTATGGCGGCCGTGGCTGCGATCTTTGCGTTTGCCGCGCCGACGGCCATGGCACAAGCGTACCCAGCACCTTCCGCCAAAACTTGGGCACAGCCGAAAACGCCGTGGGGCGATCCGGATTTCCAGGGAACCTGGACCAGCGACGACTGCATCGGTACCCAAATGAACCGCCCCGCGAATTTCGGTAACCGGCTGTACTTTACCGAACAGGAGCTCGCGCAGAAGGAGAGTCAGATCGAAAAGCAACACGATACCGATCTGGTGGAAACGGTAGCATCCGATGCCCGCGTGGGCACCGGACCTCCCGGCCATTGGGGCGAGCGCGCACGGCGGCCTTGCAAGCAGACGTCGTTAGTGATTGATCCGCCGAATGGTCAGGCGCCGGCATTGCTTCCGGAGGCCCGAACCAAGTCCGTCGGTGAAACCGCCTTGAACAATAATCCCAAAGCCGACACCTGGGAGGATTTCAGCCCTTACATCCGCTGCATTACACGCGGCGTCGTTGGTTCCATATCTCCCGTGATCTACGGCAATGGACAGGAGATCGTGCAAGGCCGCGGCTACGTGTCCATCATGCAGGAAATGGTGCATGAAGCCCGCGTCATTCCGCTGGACGGCCGCCCGCACGCGAGCGCGAAGATTCGAACCTACATGGGCGATCCGCGAGGCCATTGGGAGGGGAACACGCTGGTGGTCGAGACCACGAATTTCCTGGGCTATAAAGTGGCGATAGGCGGCAACGGCTGGGGCACGCCCACCAGCGATGCCTTGAAGCTGGTCGAACGCTACACCCGCATCGGCCCAAACGAAATGCGCTATGAGGTAACGGTGGACGATCCGAAGACCTACGTGGCTCCATTTAAGGTCGGTTTCCCACTTACGCAGGAACCCGGGTATCGGAATTTCGAATACGCCTGCCACGAGGGCAACTACGCCATGTTCGACTCGCTCAGCGGCGCTCGCGCCGAAGAGAAGAAGGCTGCAGCCGCGGCAGCGGGAAAAAAGTAAGAGCGGGCAGCGTTCGCAGCTCGGCGTGAATGCCTTGCCGCAAACATCTGATTCCGAGCCGCATCCTATTCCGAGCCCGACCGCAAGGGAGCGCACACAGACGAACTTCGGTTAGAATCCTTCCAGGCGTGCGGGGGCGAAGCTCAAGCGGCGGAAAGCGCCAACGACCGCACCAGCGATTCCAGAATCGCTCGCCCGTCCGTCGAGCCGAGCAGCGGATCCGCAGCGCGCTCCGGATGCGGCATCATGCCCATCACGTTGCGCTTTTCGTTCAGAATTCCCGCGATATCCCGCAGCGAGCCGTTCGGATTATCGACGTAGCGAAGCGCCACGCGGTCTTCCGCATCCAGCAAATCGAGCGTCCGTTCATCGGCGAAATAACGGCCCTCGCCATGAGCCACGGGCATGCGCAGAAGCTGCCCCCGCTGTGCCCCGCAGGTGAAGGACGAATCCGTAGTCTCTACGCGGAGGGTGACGTCGCGGCAGACGAATTTCAAATCGCGGTTGCGCAGCAGCGCGCCGGGCAGCAGTCCGGCCTCCACTAGAATCTGAAATCCGTTGCAGACGCCCAGAACCGGACCGCCCTCGGCGGCGAACCTCTTCACGGCAGTCATCACCGGTGAGAACTTCGCGATCGCGCCGCAGCGAAGATAATCCCCGTAGGAAAAGCCGCCGGGCAGTACCACGGCATCGACGTCGCCTAGCGACGTGGAATCGTGCCACACGAATTCCGCCTGCTGCCCGAGATTATGCGAGAAGGCATACCAGGCGTCGTGGTCGCAATTGCTACCGGGAAAAACAACCACGCCAATGCGCATGGAAATCTGATTTTAGCAGGTCAGCGCACGGCGTACGGCGCGAGACTTGGCATCCGTCTGAATCCCTGACCGCCCGCCGCGCCGGGACTGCGCCGTGCAAGGAGTTAGTGAAAGACATTTCCTGTATACTTTGGTGGGGCCCGGAGGCTAAGAAGGGCCGGGCACGAAGGAGGGCGGTCATGCGGGTCGTCGGAGGTCTTCTGCTGTTGACATCCTGCTGCGCTTTCGGCCAAGGGACAGTCGCTCGCCCGGAATTTGAGGTGGCCGATATCAAACTGAATAAAACCGGGGATAACAATGGCTCGGGGACCATCCTTCCCAGCGGCCAATTCCGGGCCGTCAATATCCCGATCAAGGAACTGATCAAGTTCGCCTACAACGTGCGGGACGAGAATATCATCGGTGCTCCGGCTTGGATCGATTCTGAGCGTTATGACGTGGTTGGAAAAGCGGCACCGGTAGGCGTAGAGGAGATCTTCTGGCGCTCCACTAACGTGGTGCAGGTGATGCACATCTCTTATAACTGGGACGAGACGTTCCGGCAGATGGCGCAAACGCTGCTCGCGGATCGTTTCAAGCTGGTGGTGCATCAGGAAGAGCGGCCGCTGAACGTCTACGCTTTGGTGATCGCGAGGGGCGGAGAGAAGCTCAAACAAGCAGCTGATTCGGGGAGGCCAGATTGCACGCGCAGCGTAGTGCCGGTAATCGAGGCGGAGGCCGTCTGTAGGAACATGACGATTGCGAACCTCGCGCAGGCGTTGCAGGTTTTGGCGCCGGGCTACGCCAATCGCAATGTCGTGGACTTGACCGGTCTTAAGGACACGTACGATTTCACGATTACCTGGGTTGGAAGAGACGTTTCCGATCAGGAGGGCGGCCTAACCATTCCCGATGCCTTGGAGAAACAGCTCGGGATCAAGATGGAAGGGCGAAGAATGCCGGTCTCGGTCATCATCGTGGATCATATCGAGCGGCCTTCAGAGAATTAGGCAGTAGTGACTGAAGGCTCGGCTGTCGCGGCGACCGACCTGGCGGGCAACTGGAAGACGAGAACTTACGTGGCTGGATGGCCACGGCAACCGGCACAGCGACGCGCTACATGTGGTGGAGCGGTGGCGTCGCATCAGCGCGAACCAGATCTGGTACGAGCAGACCATCGACGACTCGAAATTCTATTCGAAACCATAGACGACTGGCTGGGGCATACCGCTGGCTCCGAAACACTGGAGATTATGGAATACGCCTGCACGACCGGCGATAAGGACTTGGAAGAGCACCACCTACAGCCGGGCGCGCTCGACGGTTCGGGCCGCGACGGCTCAGCAATCGCGACCCCCTGCGCCCGGTGCGCGGTGAGGGCTAACGCCGGCATCGAAGCTTAAGGCCTGCTACTCCAGGCGGTAATTCGGCGCTTCCTTCGTGATGATGACGTCATGCACGTGGCTTTCCCGGAGACCTGCTGAAGTGACTCGGACAAACTTGGCCTGCTCGCGCAGCTCGGTGATCGTCGAGCAGCCGCAATAACCCATCCCTGCCCGCAGACCGCCGACCAATTGATACACCAGCTCCGCGAGCATTCCCTTGTACGGCACCCGCCCTTCGATCCCTTCGGGAACCAGCTTGCCGCTGGAGTCCTGCGCGTAGCGGTCGGCTGAGCCTTGCGGCATCGCACCCAGCGATCCCATGCCGCGGTAGCTCTTAAACGTGCGGCCCTGATAGAGAATGGTTTCGCCCGGGCTTTCCTCGGTCCCCGCCAAAAGGCTGCCGATCATGACGCAATCCGCGCCGGCAGCGATCGCCTTGGTGATATCGCCGGAGAATTTGATCCCGCCGTCGGCGATAAGTGGCACCCCCGCGCCGGAAGTGGCTTGCGCGCATTCCGCGATGGCCGTGATTTGCGGAACGCCCGCGCCGCTCACTACGCGCGTGGTGCAAATCGAGCCCGGACCAATGCCCACCTTGATTCCATCCACGCCGAGCGAGATCAGATCGCAAGCCCCTTCCCGCGTGGCGACGTTACCCGCCACAAGCTGCACTTCCGGAAGCTTACGCTTAATGGCCGCCACCGCCTGCATCACGCCGCGGCTGTGCCCATGAGCCGAGTCGATGGCCAGCACGTCCACCTTCCTGCGCACCAGTTCCTGCGCCCGCTCCAGAAAATCGCCCGACGACCCGATGGCCGCGCCCACCCGCAGCCGTCCCTGCATGTCTTTCGCGGCGTTGGGATATTTGAGCTTCTTCTGAATGTCCTTGACGGTGATGAGGCCCTTAAGATTGTAGTGCTCGTCCACCACCAGCAGCTTTTCCACGCGATGCTGGTGCAGAATCGCCTCGGCTTCTTCGAGTGTGGTTCCCACTCCCACCGTGACCAGATTCTCCTTGGTCATCACGCTCGAAATCGGCAGATCGAAGCGCGTCTCGAATCGCAGATCGCGATTGGTGAGGATGCCCACCAATTTTCCGTCCTTGGTCACCGGAACGCCCGAGATGCGATAGCGCTTCATCACCTCCAGCGCGTCGGAGATTTGCTGTTCCGGGTCCACGGTCACCGGATCCACGATCATTCCGCTCTCCGAGCGCTTCACCCGGTCCACCTCTTCGGCCTGACGGTCGACGGACATATTGCGGTGAATCATTCCAATACCGCCCTGCTGCGCGAGCGCGATGGCCAGATGCGATTCGGTCACCGTATCCATCGCCGAGCTGACGATGGGAATGTTCAAGCCGATTTTCCGGGTGAGCCAGGTTCGTGTATCGGTTTGCGCCGGAACCACCTCGCTGCGCGCCGGCAGCAGTAAAACGTCGTCGAAAGTGAGACCTTCGGGGATCGTGTCCGGAATCATGCGGGGTGTTTTTATGATAGCGCCCAAGCGCCGGGACCGCTCCCTTGCGGTCGCGGCTCGGAATCGGATGTTGTGCTGCAAGGCATTCACGCTGAGCCGCGACCGCAAGGGAGCGGTTTGCTGAACCTTCCGAAGCCAGCCCTCCGAATCGCGCGGATCACGTCGGAGTAGGATGAGGAAATGCCTCTTGCGAACTCGAACGGCACGAAGGTCTTTTGGAATGAAGCGGAGTCTGGAGATCCGCTGGTGATGATTATGGGCCTCGGCCACTCGCACGAGCTGTGGTATCGGACGTGGCCGGTAATGACCCGGAAGTACCGGACGATTGTCTACGATAATCGCGGAACCGGCCAAAGCGACGTTCCGCCGGGTCCGTACTCCGTCGCGCAGATGGCGGCGGACACGGCGGCGGTGATGGATGCGGCCGGCCTGGAGCGGGCGCACGTGCTGGGAATTTCGATGGGCGGAATGATCGCGCAGGAGTTCGCGATCGCATATCCGCATCGCGTGCAATCACTGGTTTTGGGCTGCACGACGTGCGGCGGCCAAAATTCCGTTCCCGCCGCACCGAACGTGCGTGAGGCCTTCACGGCGCTTGCGACGATGACACCGGAAGAGCGCGCCGAGGCGACGGTACCGCTCTTATTCGATGCGTCCATGCTGCGCGCGCGAATCGATGAGAGTCTGGCGGTCCTGGGGCGAGCGCGTGCCACGGACGCAGGGTACGCCTCGCAGGGGGAAGGGATTCGCGCCTGGACTGGCTGCTATGACCGGCTGCCGCAAATCAAAGCTCCCACGCTGATCGTTCACGGCGAAACCGATCAACTGATCCCGCCCCAGAATGCCTACATTCTGCATGAGAGGATCGCGGGATCGCGGCTGGTGATGCTGCCGCACGCGGGCCACATGTTGCCCGACGCCTTCCAAGAGGCCGTGCTGGAGTTTCTCGCCACTAGCGGTCCACGTCCGGCGCGGAGCGAAGCAGCTACTTGAGCGGCAATCCGTGCCGCCGCAGTTCCGCCTCCACGTCTTGCTTCATCAGGCGCGAGGCGTCGTAGTCCACCGTCAATCGATCGCGCGATGGCGAAACTTGCACCCGTGCGATTCCGTAAGTTCCGCGCACGTTGTCGATTTGTGCCAGATCCTCGTCTCCCAGGGGCCGAAGCAGATCGTAATGCACAGTTACTTTGGTCATTCCTTGGTCAAGGATAGCAACGCGGCGGGCCACGCGTACTCCCATAGGCGCGGGAATCCGGCTTGCGGCGTCAGAAAGGCCGCCGGCGCGGCGGCGCCCGTCTCGGCACGAGCTCAACGTACTCTATAGCGGCGCCGTTCAGGGACCCGAGGGCAAGTATTAAGCCGCTGTCGCTAATGCTGATTGCGTTCATAATGTTCCATCCTCGTGGGACCAAGCTGTTGAGCAGGCGAACTCCATTCACCGGATTCCAGATCCATCCGCCCCCGCCACCATAGCCCACCACCGTGCCGGAGTTGTTGATCGATTGGGTGCTCACCGATCCGACCAGCGGCACCACGTTCACGAAGGAAATGAGCGGGACTAACGTCATTCCCGAAGGGGCGCTGGCGACAAATCCCTGCGAAGGGCATGAGGCGCAATAAACGCCTGCCACCGTGCCCGCAATCTCACCGGAATCGTTTATCGCCATGCCATATGCGAGGGTCCATACGCAACAACTTGGCACGGAGACTACAGTGGTTCCCGAGGGCGTCCATGTGAATGGCAACGGGTAGAACTGCCCCGGCTGGCCATACCCGGATCCCGTCACCTCGCCCGAATTGTTGATCGCTTGGCCAGTCACGTTGCCCCATCCGGAGATGGGAAGCACCATGCTCCCTCCCGCCGTGCCTATGAAAGCAGCAGAGGTGTTGGCGCCTTGGACCGTTCCCACCACCTGACCAGAATCGTTTATGCCGTTGCCAGTGGAGGAAGCCCAATTTGGCGGCAAGGGGATCGGCACAATACCAGAGGCGCTTCCGATGAACGCTTGGGAGTTGGTCCCAATGCCGCCGGTCCCCGTGATTTGCCCCGCATTGTTTATCGCAGCGGCCTGCGCGGTGGTCCAGCCGGTCGCCAAGGGAACCACGATGCTGCCGGCGGGGGAGGCTATAAACACTTGAGAAGCGATGGCTCCGTCCTGCCCGTAGCCCGCTACCTGGCCACAGTTGTTGATGCCGACAAGAGTGATATTGGTGAACCCGGGGACAGGGACAGTCTCGACCACATAGGAGGACCCAGCCAGATAAACGGATGCGCCGAGCGCAGCAGAGGCGCAGCCAAGTAGCACAACCAAAATCCGCGCCCGGGAGGTCGCTTCCATCAAACCGGGCGGTCGGGATTTGCGATGGCTGCGTACGGTCATCACGTCCGGTGGCAATTTGCGAGCGAGAACGCCACTCTCTGAACCGTAGTTGAAGACGCGTACCGGGATGAAGCCGTTCCAGCTCACCGGCGGAGCTGTTGGGTTTATCCCTATTTTTGGTGATTCGGCATGTTGTCGCGCAAGACCTGATTGATACGCGGGCTTACCGCACGCTTGACGCGTGGTGGGCCTGCGGTATAGTGAAAACAGTGAAACGAAAACGACCTCTGCCGGACGCCGCCGCGACCTCGGACGCCATCGTCCCCGAGGTGATTCTGGAGCGGGCCCGGCGCACGATCGAATCGGAGCGTTTCAAAAAGCCCCAGGCGTGTGTGATCTGCGGAGGCGAATGCGCCCCCAATTCCGCAGAAGGGCTGTGTTGGGTATGCCGGCGTCTGAAGTTGAGCGCCTGGCGGGACGCCGACGTGCAAATGCCCGCGCAGGAATAGCGCCGCTCCGCTCCCCAAGTTGACTCGAAGAGGTGAGCACTGCCGACGAGCCCAGGCCCCGGAAAGGCGCTCTCAATGCAGCGATGCATCGTGCCCGGCGCGGCCGAAAAAGCGGATGCGCACCACAAAATGCCGCCCCTCGTTGCCCACGAATCGCAAATACTGCGGTGCGCCGATTACGTTGTTGACGGCCGTCGGATTGGGCCGGTCCAGGAGATTATTCACTCCTCCCCGTAAGGCGAACCGGTAGCCGTGTAGCGTCACCATGCGCTCGATTGCCAGATTTAGATCGAAGTTCAACGGATAGCGGTAGGAATCCACCGCGCCCGCCACCACCCCCGCCGGATCGCGCACCGAAAACGGAAAACCGCTGCGCAAATCGGCGAGCGCGGAAACTGCCCAATTTTTGAGCGGCAGCGGAAGATAGGTCCACGCCAGAAAACGGTTGGGCGCGTCCCAGGGCATGGGGACAAACTGGGCCAGCGTCTGGAGCGGCTGCGGGCTCGAGGGATCGAGAACGGAATTAATGAGCGCGCGTGAGCGGACGTAGGACGCGGTCCATTCGTACTGACCGGAAAACGTCTGGCGCACCGAAATCTGGGCCGCGTCGTAATCGTCGCGGCGAAGATTGGTGAGCTGGTAAACTCCGGACGCGGTTCCGTTGGGGAATGGCAGAAGCGACGGCGGTGCTTCGGGCGCGAGCTCATTGACGAACGCAAATTCGTCCGAGCTCCTGCGTCGAATATATTTGGCCGTCAGGTACACATGCTGGGCGATCTGGCGGTCCAAATTCAGATTCCAATTCTGCGCGCGCGGCAGCCTCAAGCCCGAAGCTGGAACGGCGAAGGTGGTGAGTGCGGCGGGACCGGTGGGCAGGCCGCTCGAATCGTACGACGTCGTCGCGGCGACTTGATTCAGCGGCTGGCCGAATGCATTCAGCGTGACGGCGTCGTGGGTAATCGAGTAACCGCCTGAAATCTTGGTGCGTGACGAGGAAAACGGCGACCACGCAAAGCCCAGCCTGGGAGACCACGCGGACTCTTTCACGAGCTGGTCCCAATCCTCGCGAACACCGAGAGTAAATTGGAGACGCCGCGAAACGCGCCAGGTGTCAAGCAGATAGGCGGCGGCCTGCGTGTCGCGCACCTGGAATCGGGCGGGCGCCAAAAACAGCGTTTGCGAAATCAATTGCCCGTTCAGCCCAACCAGGTTGTAGCCGGTATCGCGGAAATTCCCGTTGTAGCTCAGCCAGTCTCCGCTCGCTCCGGCTTCGAATTGATGCGCTCCCGCGAAGTTCCATTGCGGAAGATAGGCGTGAACCAATCCTTCGTCCCGCGATGCGCTCTGCGTGTCGTTCACGAAGTAGTTGCCGCTTGCGCCTTCGGGCGAAATCACGTATAAGTTGTCGCCCTGCGGCGTTTGAGTGGAGGAATAGTTGGTGTGCGCGTAACCGAACTCGGCCAGGGTTCCGTGGCCCAAATATACCTGATCTTTGAGGCTGATCAAAACCTCGTGCGTCCGCAGCGTGGTAGTGGTGGAGACGGGGCTGAGCGCGCCCAATCCGATGCGGTTTTGATCGTTGTTATTGATCAGGAAATCGGTAAACAAGATGTTCGATGGCGTGAGGTTCCACTGCGTGTGCAGCAAATTGCTCGTGGCCCATCCGCTGTTGGTGTTTTGGCCGGAGGGAAGGCCGGCCACGACGGACTGATTGTATTCCGCGTCAAAGGTGTCGGAGAACCAGGCGCGCCCGCGAACGATCGGTCCGGAGACGCCGAACCGTGGATACCAATTGCCCAGATGAAGCCCGCTCTTCAGGTCCAGGCCGGGGATAAAATCGGTGGCCGTGTAATGCCACGTGTCCGTGCCTCCTTCCGTTTGAATCGCCAGCGCGCCCGCCGAGCCTTGCCCGAATTGCGGCGAGATTCGCGCCGAACTCAGGTCCAGCGATCGAATCCCTTCCAGCGCCAATAGCGTCTGAAATTGGCCGGAAATCGGATTGGTAATGTTGAAACCGTTGAGCAAATAGAGGACCTGATTGTTCGAAGCGCCATTGACGTGCGTCGCGCCCGAGGCGTCCTGCACCACGCCGGGCATCAGGGTCAGCGAGTTCACCAGGCTGTGGCTGCTGGAGAAGGGGACATTGTTGACTTCCGTACCGCTGAGCTGCTCTTGATTCTGCGCCTGGCCTATGTCCACCGGCGAGGTTTTTTCGTTCACGTCGGCGGACTGAAACACTTCGCGTACCGTGTTGAGAGCGAGCGTAAGCTCCCGCGACGCTTCCAGCCGCACCGCTTTTCGTTCGAGGGGATAGTAACCCTCAAGCTCGACGCTGATGAGAAAGTCCCCCGGCGAGGGCAGAACGATGATGAAGACCCCGTCGGGATCAGTTACCGCGTCCCAAGTGCCTTCCGGTGGAGACGCACGCACAGTCACGCGAGCTTGACGGACCGGCGTATCGTCCTCGTCGACCACCCGGCCGCTCAAGGTCACTTCCGAGGCGTAGAGCGGCAGAGCCGCTAGCACGCCAAACAGAACAAAACCGCCACGCGCTGCGCACTTACCCGAACCGCCCTGCTTACCAACTGCCAAAAGGGTGAATTCAGTTTATCACGCAGCGCGCTGATCAAGAGCGCACAGACCGCCGGGCGCGGCGCAAGAGAATGTTTACGCCAAACGCCGTCTGCTGACATCGCGCACGGGCGTAAGTCCGTTGTGCGCGAAAGAAATGTTGTGCCTCTCGGCCTTTTCAGCGAGGGCTGTACGCCAGCTCTTCTTCGAACACCCGCTCCGGCTCCCGGTCTTCCGACGAGGATAGCGTCAACACCATCACGCGCTGCCCCTCGGCCAAGTGCTGGAGCAGAATCTCCTGATGGTTGGCGAAGCGGACGCCATCGCGATGCCGGCCGGGCGTGGCGTTCGTCTGAATGAACGTCACTTCTTCGGAAGAGCCGAGCCCGCGCTGCTGTTGCAACCGCTTGGGGATGTCGAGCAGCAGCAGTTTCGCGCCGGGAGGAATGCATACCGCGCACGGCGCCTGACGTGGATTAAACCACGATCTCCAGCCGCGAAGCTCCGGTTTGCAACGCTCCAGCTCGGCAGGCGATGTCAATCCCAGAGACCCCGAAGGAAACCGGTAAACGTTCAACTCCTCGCCTTCAACGGCAAGACGCGTTTGCATGGCAGCCAAAGAATAATCACACATATTTGGACTCCTCGACCTATGGATGTTCCTCATCCAAGGCTTGTTACAGATTACGCCAAACGGCGGCGGGAAACCAGCCCCCATTCGCTACGGGGGTGATGCATCCGTAAGCTCGGAAGATTCATCAAACGTGTGACCGTTGTGTTCGCGGCTCGGTGCGAGCGCCTTCCAGAAACATCCTATTCCGAGCTGCGACGGGGTGCCCTCTGGGCCGGGAGCGGAGTACGGCGGGAAACCAGTCCCCGGTTCGAAGTATCCCCTTAATGGAGAGCATTATGTTTGGACGTCGAATTACCCTTTTCAAACTCCTCGGTTTTGAAGTGCGGATGGATGCGAGCTGGTTGATCATCGCCGCGCTGATCGTCTGGACGTTGGCGGCCGGCGTGTTCCCCGCCTACTATCCCGGCTTGAGCTCGGCCACGTATATCTGGATGGGTGTGGCCGGCGCGATTCTTCTCTTCGGCTCGATCGTGGTGCACGAGCTGTGTCATTCGCTGGTTGCGCGGCGATACGGAATCCCGATGAAAGGCATCACCTTGTTCGTATTCGGTGGCATCGCCGAAATGGACGACGAACCGCCCAGCGCCAACTCCGAATTCATGATGGCCATTGCCGGCCCCCTTGCGAGCGTGGCGATCGGATTCATCTTCTATGGCATCGAGGCGGCCGGGCGCAGTTCCGCTCCTATTCAACTGACCGGAGTAGTGGCGTATATGGCGCGAATCAACTGGATTCTCGCCGCCTTTAATATGGTTCCCGCGTTCCCGCTTGACGGCGGCCGCGTGCTGCGCTCCTTGCTGTGGCGCCACAATCACGATGTGCGCCGCGCCACTCGAACCGCCTCCAAAATCGGTTCCGGATTCGGCATCGCATTGATGGTTCTCGGCGTGGTGAATCTGTTTTTCGGCCACATCGTTTCGGCCATCTGGTGGTTCCTCATCGGAATGTTCTTGAAATCGGTCGCTCAGGCGGCCTATGAGCGAGTGGTCGTGACTTCCGCTCTACAAGGCGAGCCCATTAAAAAATTCATGCACACCGATCTCGACACCGTGACGCCCGAAACCACGCTCGCCGATCTGGTGAACCAGCACATCTATCGAAATCATCACGGCATGCTTCCCGTGCTCTCCGATTCGAATCGGCTGGAAGGGTACGTCACCTCCGATCAAGTAAAGAACGTGCCGCGTGACGAATGGCCGGCTCACAGAGTCGAGGAGATCGTCAAACCGGCCACGCCCGAAAACACCGTCACGCCGGACACCGAATCTCTCGAAGCGCTACGTTTGATGGAACGCTCCAAAAATGCGCGGCTCATGGTGGTGGAAGGCGGGCATCTGGTTGCCGTCGTGTCGATGAAAGACCTGATGAGGTTTCTCGCAACAAAGCTCGATTTGGAAAACAGCCCGGACAAGCTCCGCGCCGCCTGACCGGCGATACATCGATTCGGTTCAACCGGGGATCAGCCGAGAATTTGCTGGCGGTTCTACCCGCGCGGCATAGAGCGAATCCGTCAGGCGCACGCTGGCTGCAGCGCGATTTCTTTTCCGTCCCGCTTTCCTGTCCCTCTCTCCCGTCGGAGGCGGAATCAAGGAGCGACTGCTACGTGAGCAACGTTTCAAGATGCGCTGCGCGCGCAACGTCTCAAGATCCGCTACGCCGCCGAATCCTACTTGCCGCACCCTTGCTTGGCTTTCTCGATCTCGTCGAACAACCGCGCCGCGCCGTCGCCCGTCAGCGTGCCGATCACGTGGCTCTGCCCTTTCTCCACCGTGAATGCGACCGTGTATCCTTTCGCGCGGAACTGCTTGGCCTGATCCTGCATATCTTCCAGCCAGCCCGTATCCAGCTCGCCCACATGCATGTTAATGCACATTTTGGCGAGCGCACTCACGCGCGCGGGCGTCGGATCGGGAAGGTAGCCGGGAAAGCCCGTCACGGACCAAAAATACTGCGGGTAGGACGCCGCGATATAGAACGCGCTCAATCCGCCATTCGACATGCCGGCGATGTGGAACTTGCGGTCCTTGATCTTGTATTCCTTCAGCATCTGCTCGATGAACTGCGGGAATACGCGCGCGCCGCCCTCGAAGAAATACTCGCCGCGAGGCGCGGCGGGGACGATCACGACGTAGCCGCGTTTTTCCGCCTCCGCAGCCCAGTTTCGCTGAACCGTCGTCATCACCATGTCCATTCCCTGTGAGCCTGGGGGAAACGCGAGCACCGCCGGGTACTCCTTCGATTCGTCGTAATCCTTTGGCAGGATCAATTTGTAATGCACCGGCACGCCGCCGATCTCGGCCGTTTTGTCATACACTTTGGCCAGCGCGCAGGGTCCGAAGAGAGTCGCTATCAACGCGATCGAAAGCTTCATTCCTAAACTATACTTCTTGAAGCGCGCCCCTCATGCTACGCTAGAGATTCCCCCCCCCATGCAGTACCCTTCCCTGGCCGTTCTTTGCGCGTTATGCGCCTCTATCCTTCCCGGAGCTTCTCTCAACCCTGGAGCTTCTCTCAACGAAGACCGGAGGCTCAAGCTCTATGAGACCCACACCGGCGAGCACATCGATATTGTGTTTAAGGCCGGCAACGCCTACATTCCCGAAGCCCTCGCGGCGCTGGACCGCTTCTTGCGCGATCACCGCACGGGCGAGGTCCACCACTACGATCCGCGCGTCTTCGACCTGCTATCCGATTTAACAGCGGAGGTTGGCCGGGCGAATGCCGAGATCCACGTGCTCTGCGGCTACCGCTCGCGGTGGACCAACGAATTTCTGCGCCACACTACGACCGGCGTAGCCAAGAACAGCCTGCACATGCAAGCGGAAGCCATCGATATCCAGCTGCCCGGAACCAAAACCTCCCTGCTTCGCAAAGCGGCTCTGGCGCTCCACCGCGGCGGAGTGGGCTATTATGCCGCTTCCAATTTCATCCACGTGGACGTGGGCCCAATCCGGCAGTGATGAGCTGTTCTTCCAGCGCTTCGTCCAAGCCGTAGATATCGTCGAAGAAATACACCAATCCGTCCTCGCCCACGGCCGCCGTTTGATACTCGATCCGCACGGGAATTGGCTGCGGCAATGGGACCTCGATCGTCTCACCCCCGTGCATCGCGGCCTGGACGCGCTCACGCGTCCACTCAGGACGGACGCGCTCACGCGTCCACTCAGGACGGACGCGCTCGCGCGTCCACTCGAGGCGGTCGTGCAGCACCCAAACCGCCAGCTCCAGAGCGTTTTCCAGCCGGATGCAACCGTGGCTGAAGTCGCGTCGTGATTTCGCAAAAAGCTGGCGCGCGGGCGTGTCATGAAGCTACACGTCGTGGTCGTTAGGCAATACAAACTTCACGCGGCCCAGCGCGTTCTTGGGGCCGGGCCGCTGGCGAATTTGCAGTTTCCCCGATCGCAGGCCCTCCATGATCCTCTCGGACACTACCCCACTCGATACCACTTTCCCGCCCGAATCGGTGATTTCGTAATCGTTCTTCGTCAAGTATGATGGGTCCTTTTGAATCTCAGGAATCAACTCTTTGACCTGAATACTCAGCGGCACGTTCCAATAAGGCCGGAAGATCACGTCTTTCATATCCGCGCTGAAACGCGGCGTCTGCAGGCGTTGTGCATTGCCTACCACCACCTTCATCTGCAATTCGGTCTTGCCCGAGGCGTCCAGCGCGCGCAAGCGGAATTCGGGAATATTCACCACGATGTATCTTTGCGAGACCTGTCGCGGCAGCCACCGCACACGCTCCATTGCAAGCTGTAGCTGCTGCACTCGCTGGACCAGCGGCGTATTGAGCGCTTCGATGGTCTCAGGGCCCAGGCGGCCATCAGGTTCCAAACCATTGCGGGCTTGAAACCGCTTCACCGCGTCTACCAGCGCGCCGCCGTAGACGCCGGACTCTTCGACCTGCGCCTCGGCGGGAAGGTCTCCCGTGCGCCGTAAAAGCGCGACGAGCCGCGGGACGCCCGCAAGAGTCTGGCCCGGCTCGATCGGCCTTTTCGAATCCGGAAGCTTTTCTCCCGTGTCGTCCCAGGCTATACGCTCATAATTCGCGAGCGCGGCTTTGAGTCTTCGATAATCCTCCGAAGGCGGATCGAGCTGTTGAAGCCCTGCCGCCGGGTCATTTGACACAGCCAAGGTCCCACCGACCCACGCGGCGAGATCAAATCCCTCCGTATTCGGATTGGGATTCAGACAGCCGAAGCGTAAGCACGACGCGTAGCGCATCGCCGAGACGGTCAACTCCAGATCGAAGTGCGCTGGGGAGAGCGCGCCTTTGTGTTGATCCGCAATCCGCGCCTGCCATAGCCCCGCATCGAAATCCTGTGGGTTAAGACCCTCCACAGTTGCGTCTTCCAGCGCGGCGATCACCGCGAGCGCTTGGGTAGTCGGCGCGTTATCGCGCACCCAAATCGGCTGATACTGTGTAGATCCGTACAGCCGGGCGATATTCCCGTGCTGATCGGAGAAGTCGGGCCATCTGAGCTCGGCGAGGTTTCCGGCGGCGATCAGGTCGCAAAGCTCGGTCCCACAAGGTGTTGTGTCCCCTGTGAGCCCCAATGCGGCCAGTAGCGCTCCAGCGAAAAGAAGCACTCGGATTCGCATCCCAAACAAAGGGAAGCAATCGCCCTGCCAGAGGCGACGCTCCCTTGCGGTCGCTCGCAGCCCATACGGCTGCTTATCTTGCCGGTGAAATTGCGGTCGCGGGAATTGGCTGTTTGCCCCGTGTAGTTGTATTCGACACCTCTGACAGGTGACTTGAGAGATGAAAGTTGAACGTAAACGCCCTGGATGGTGAAGAGCTAACCACTCTTCGGGCCGTAGCATCAAGCGAACTCTGCAGCCTCGCGGGTCTAACGCTGCGGAGGCGGGTTCGGCGCCGAGTCCGGGTCACTCAACGCGCTTTTTGGATGGCCAAAGCTCGCTGGAGAGAGGCCCTCGCCGTAGCCTCGTCGGCAGAATCTTCAAGAAGCATGATTCCGTACCCCTTGCTGCCCCCTCCACTCGTTATACCGATAACACGGATCGTCTTGACACGAGATGCCGGTACACCCAGCTTCGTCAATATCTCCCGGACAACAGCCTCGGTCGGAGCATTGCCAGCCTTATCAAGTTCGGCCAGCACCGCAGCGGCTTGCGCCTGGGCTAAAACCTCATCAGGATAGCTTAGTGCGAAGTTGCCACTGTTGCTCTTACTGGAGTTGTAATTTATACTGAATGCCGAAAGCGACGCGGCAAACACGAATCCGACAGCGATTGCTTGGACAACAGATTTCATCAGCGACTTCCTTTCAGAAAGTAGCACGACTCAGACGCCTGCTTGTCCATCCCTTATCGGCATTATGAAGGGATTTCTTAGCAACCTCTCTTTGTATTCACCTGAACGCTTGGTATTCACTGAACGCCGCCTACCTTTTAACAGACCCCGTGAGCGTCCCACGAGGCAAACGCGCTGTCAGAGTGAGGTTCTCGCAAAGGCGCAAAGCCCTTATCTCACCTATCAGAGATCTTCACGAGAGCTGGAGACGTCGTCACGTGTTTAGGTCCGGCTACGCCCGGTTAGGGAGCGGTTAGCCGAACCTTTGCAGCCAGCTACTATACCGCAGCAAGTTCCAACGTCTCCGCCTCCGGCGGCAGAGGCTCGAAGCGAACGCTGACTAGCTTGGAGATGCCGGGTTCCTGCATCGTGACGCCGTAAAGCGCTTGCGCGGCTTCCATGGTGCGCTTGGCATGGGTAATCACGATGAATTGCGTTTCCGCGGACATGCGCTTGATCAGGCGCGTGAGGCGTTCGATGTTGGGCTCGTCGAGCGGTGCGTCCACTTCGTCGAGGATGCAGAACGGGCTGGGCGTGTAGCGGAAAATCGCCATCAGCAGCGCCATAGCGGTGAGAGATTTTTCGCCGCCCGATAATAACGCCACGTTTTGCAATCGCTTGCCCGGAGGCGACGCCAGGATATCGATGCCGCTTTCCGCCGCGTTCGATTCGTCGGTGAGCCGCATCTCGCCCTGCCCACCGCCAAACAACGTCCGGAACATCTCACGAAAATGCTCGTTCACCGCCTCGAACGCTTCCTGGAATCGCCGCCGCGATTCCACATCCAGATCCTGAATCGCTTTCTCGGTGTCGCGGATGGAATCGAGCAGATCCTGCCGCTGGAGATTTAGGAAATCGTAGCGCTGCTGCGCTTCTTGAAATTCCTCCAGGGCTTGCGGATTCACCGGCCCCAGAGACTCGATCTTGGCGCGCACTTCGCGATAGCGCTGCTCGGCTTCTTCCACGTCTTTGATTTCTGGAATGGCCGTCTCTTCGATGGCGGCCGCGATTTCGGCCGCGCCCGGGCCCAATTCATTGCGGCTGGTTTCGTCGAGGTGCTTCAGATCGGCCTGCTTCTTTACCAATTCGAGCTCGATGGCGCCGCGCCGCTCCTGGGCCGCCTGTGCTTCGGCTCGCAGCGTCTTCAGCGCTTCCTCGAGGTTCGCCAGATCCGCGCGTCCACTCGTCTCCTCGGCCGCCAGTCTATCGACCTCGGCGGTTGCGGCCGCAGTCTCCTCAGCCACTTCTGCCGCCCGGCGCTCCAACTCGACATTGTCGGCGAGTAGCCGCGCGCGCTCCGCCCCCAGGCGCTCCAATTCGCGCGCCAGCTCTTCCCGACGCACGTTCCATTGCAGAAGCTGAGCCTCCAATCTCACGGCCGCCGCCTGCTCCGAGCGCAGCCGTTCCTCTTTGCCCGCCAGGTCCGCGCGCAAGCCGGCGTGTTCCTCAGCCATAGCATGAGCGCTTGTCTGCAGCTCCGTCCAGTTGGCGCGGGAGGCCTCCAGAGCCTGTTCCAGATCCAGGCGAGCCCGATCCTTGTCATCTACGAGTTTCAGATTTTCCTCGCGCTGCGTTCGCGTGCGGGCGTCTTCCCGTGCGAGACGATCGAGGTCGAGCCGCGCCACCGATAGCCGCGAGCCCGCACGAGCGTATTCTTCCGCCAATTTGCGCTGCTCATGATCCAGCGCCAGCGCATCCCTTTCCTGGGCTTGCTGCTCGCGCCGCACCTGCTCCAATTCCGCCGCGAGACGCGCCGCGCCTTTTTCCAACTCCTC
This sequence comes from Bryobacteraceae bacterium, assembly GCA_036521975.1. Taxonomy (GTDB): domain Bacteria; phylum Acidobacteriota; class Terriglobia; order Bryobacterales; family Bryobacteraceae; genus Palsa-187. Next base: position 4,987 of record DATDGT010000044.1, on the reverse strand, counting down.
GATTTCCGCGGCGGCCGCTTCGGATTCGCGCTCCCGCCGCTCCACCTGTCCGCTTAACTCGCGGAGCTCGCGTTTCAACGCCAGCGGACCGCCGCCCGTTTTACGCCCACCGCTCACTGTGTAACCGTGATAACTGACGCCGTCCGCCAGCAAAAACGAACAATCGGGATAGTCCATGGCCAACCGCTGCGCGGTTTCCCGATCGGGCGCCAAAAAGCAGCTCTCTAGCCGAGGCAGGAGGCTCTGTCGCGCCGAAGCAAGCCCATTGGTGAGGCGAATCACACTGGAAAGGGGCGCCAGACCCACGGGCCGCTCAGCCTGGCCCGTGGCCGCCGACCCCTGCCCCTCAGCGTGAACCAGGAACGTCGCGCGTCCATCCGATTCCGTGTACATCAACTCCACGCCGCGCTCCGCCTGGCTCCAATTCTCGACGACGACAAACTCGAGCTCGTCGTGCAGAAACGTCTCGCACGCCTTCTCCCAAGCCGGATCGGCGACCTCCACGAAATCCGCCAAGACTCCGGCGGGCTTGAAACCGTCCACTTGCCCACGCTCGATGGCGGTGAACAATCGCTTCACGCTTTCGGTGGTGTAGGCGCGGTGGGAGAGAATCTCTTCGAGTGAATCCTTGCGGGCTTTTTGACGCGAGAGCAGCGCGCGGGCTTCTTCGAGCCTGGCACGCGCAGCCGCCGCGCGCGCCTGTCCCTCCCGGATTTCTTCCTCCAGCCGTCCGCGCCGCTCTGCCAGCGATTCCAATTGCAATTGCCTCGACTCCAGCTTCGCCGACAACTCCTTCTTGGCTTGACCCAGTCCGGCCAAATCCGAGGCCGCGGATTCCGCCTCGCGCTTAGATCGCGCCGCTTCGCGTTCCATCGCCGCGATGTACTCGTCGATCTGCGCGAGCTGATTGCGAAGGGCGGAGGCTTCACCAAGAAGCCTCAGTACCTGCTGCCGCGACGCCTCCATACTGCGCTCCCGCTCGCGAAGTGTAGCGGCGAGTGCGTCGCGTTCGGCCGTTTTCGCTTCCAGCGCTTCGCGCGCGGCTACGCTTTCTGCTTCAATTTGGAGAGCCGCAGCGGCGTGCGCTTCCAGCTCCTGGCGCTCGTGCTCGGAGCGCAATTCCATTTGGCGCGTTTCCGCCTCGCCCGCGGTCAGACGTTCCTCGATGACACCGGCTTGCTTGGCCTGCATCTCCCGTCGGCCGCGCGTGCGCTCCGATTCCAGATTCAATTCGGCCACGCGGCTGCGCATGCCCGTAAGAGCCGCTTCCGTTCGGTAGCAGGTATCCCGCATCGCGGTCTGCTCCCGCTCTCGCTCCTGAACCTGCGCCGCAATCCCCTGAAACGCGACCTGCGCTTCGCTCAAATCCAGCGCCAGCTTGGCCGCCTCACGCTCCAGCATGTGAAATCGCCCCGCCACGGCGCGCCGCAGATGCCCGATCATCTCCGTGCGCAGCTCTTCGTAGCGCCGGGCCTTCGAGGCCTGCCGCTTGAGCGAATTCGCCTGCCGTCCGACCTCTTCCATAATGTCGAAAACGCGCGAGAGATTCTGGCGGGCGCTTTCCAGCTTCGCTTCCGCCAGACGCTTTCGCGTTTTATACTTTCCGATCCCCGCAGCTTCTTCGATCACCGAGCGCCGGTCGGCGGGTTTGTTGGAAAGAATCTGGCCGATGCGGCCCTGTTCGATAATGGCGTAGCTCTCCGGACCCAGGCCCGTGCCGCTGAACAGATCTTGAATATCGCGCAGTCTCGCGCTGTGCCCGTTGATGAGATAGTCGCTTTCGCCGGAGCGATACAGCCGCCGGGTAATCGTAATCTCTTCGGTCTTGCCACGAACCCCGTGGAAGCCGTTCGAATGCCCGTTGACCGCACCATCGGCCGCCGGCCGCTCGACGGTGGCCGCCGGATCCACCATCGTGAGCGTCACCTGCGCCATCCCCAGGGGCGCCCGCTCGCGAGTGCCCGCGAAAATCACGTCCTCCATGCGCGATCCGCGGAGACTTTTCGCGCTTTGTTCGCCGAGCACCCAACTGATGGCATCGCCGATATTCGATTTCCCGCAGCCGTTCGGCCCCACGATGGCGGCGATACCCGTGCCGTGAAAACGCAGATCGGAGCGGTCGTAGAAGGACTTGAAACCTTGAATATCGACTCGCTTCAGCTTCAGCACTTGCACCCTCCCTTACAGACGTATTCTAGGGGGAGTGTTTTCATGGTACCTTGAATTCCGTACGGTGTAAAGACCAAAGTAGACTATATTGAGCCGTTCTGAAAATGGCTACCATATGTTGGGGTCGAGATTCTGGAGTCAGAGTGAGGCAGAATGAAGCAGAATGAATGGACTCCAGTGTGTTCTTTTCCGCGCATAGTACTTTGTAATGAAAGGTTATAGTTCCGCGATGAATCGAGCCGATCACGTTGATCTTTCTACATTGAGAAGGTAGATTTAGTCGGAGCTTCGATCCTGCCGCTGGGCTCCGCCCGGTGCAGGCGCAACGGAAAGGCGGTCGTACCTGTTTCTATGCAAATTCCAGGTCTGACACTCGCGATTCTCCTGGCCTGCCCAGCATTCGCTCAGGCGCCGGCGCAGGCTGCTCCACCACGCGCCGAATTCGAAGTGGCATCGATCAAGCTGTTTGATCGGTCGGTGCAGGGACAGCTCCTTGCCGGTCTTCACGTCGACGGCGCTCAGATCCGTGCCGTCGGCCTAACCCTTAGGGACTTGCTCGGCATCGCTTACCAGATAAAGGCGACGTTAATTTCGGGGCCTGACTCGACCTCGTCGGAGCAATTCGATGTTTCCGCGACCCTTCCGGCCGGCAGCACCCGAGCCCAGCTTCCAGAAATGTTTCAGGCTCTTCTCGCCGACCGGTTCCAGGTGAAAGTACACAGGGACAAGAAGGATTTTGCGGTCTATGCGCTGCTTGTCGGCAAAGGGGGATTGAAGATGAAAGAAACGCCACCCGACCCGAACGATAAAGGGGACGACGGGCCGAGGGGCAACGTTGAGACCACTCGCACCGGCAACGGGGCAACCGTGAATTTCGGCCGCGGAACTTCATTCACGCTCGCGAACAACCGCTTCGAAGCCAGGAAGATGTCGATGGCCCTGTTCGCCGGGAATCTGGAGCGCTTCGCCGACCGCCAGATCGTCGACATGACCGGCCTGACCGCTCAATACGATTTCGCTTTCGATGTCACGCCAGAGGAATATATGGCCATGCAACTCCGAGCGGCGGTCTGGGTTGGAGCGGTCCTCCCCCCGGAAGCCCAGAAGATGCTGGACGCAAGCTCTCCCGCCGCGCTTGGCGATGCACTGCAGCAGATTGGGCTCAGGCTGGATGCGCGCAAGGCTCCTCTCGATGTGCTGGTTATCGACGACGCGCTCAGGACGCCGACTGCCAATTGATGGCGTTGGGTTTGGAGCTGGCGGCGGGAGGCTTCCTCTTTACTGTGGTCCTCGCACGGACAGATAAATCCGAACGGCTTCCTCCAACGAAGGCATCGGCACGATGCCTATCATTTCCGCTTTGCCATTCGAGAGAGCCGAATATTTCGGTCTCCGCGCTGGCGCGCGAAACTCGCGCTCATTGGTGGGCTTCAGCGGCGGGTTCAATCCGGCGGCTTCGAAAATTTTTCGGGCCCAGTCAAACCAGGAGATGGCCGCTCCGCCGCCCAGGTGAAAGGTGCCATCCGCGCCGTGCTCGATCAGTTGAGCGGTGCGCTCCGCCAGGGCAGGCGCATACGTGGGCGAAGCGAAGTGATCCTCGACCACCCGAATCGGCTGGCCGTTGGCGGCCAGGCGCAGCATCAACTCGACGAAATTGCCCCGCGCCGTGTGCCGCCCGCCCGGGCCGAACACGCCCGATGTGCGGATGATCAGCGCGCGATCCAGATAGGCGCGAACATACAATTCGCCTGCGAGCTTCGAGACGGCGTAGGCGCTGAGGGGATGCGGCACATCCTCTTCGGTGTAAGGGTGGCTGGCGGAACCGTCGAAAACGTAGTCGCTCGAAAAATGGACCAGCTTAGCGTCCGACTGACGGCAGGCGATCGCCAGATTGCGGACCGCCAACCCGTTGGCCTGATACGCCGCCAACGGCTCACGCTCGGCGACATCGACCTGGTTGTAGGCGGCGGCGTTGATCACGATTTCCGGAACTTGGGAAGGGAAGGCGGCCGCGAACACGGCGTCGACCCGGGAAGCATCGGCAATATCGGCCTCGCGGCGCGTGAACGCCGCCACATTGTGCTCTCGCGCGGAGAACTCCCTCGTCAGCTCGACGCCCAATTGCCCGTTTGCTCCAAAGATCAGGACCTTTGCCACGATGCATACTATACAGCATGAAGCGTACGCAGTTGTATCTTGACGACGATCTGCGGACGGTACTGCGGCTTCAGGCGCTGCTGGAGAAAAGGCCGTCCAGTACTCACGCGCAGCCTCTACTGCTTTGACTGTGTAACCGGCGCGCCTGGACCCGGAACGAGATTGGGGCAGGTGCGCTGATACGGGATTCCCTCGCCAACGTAGGTGCGCCATTCGTCCATCGAAAGGTTATGGCCGACCAGCCGGGCTTGAATGAGGCGGCCCGATTCCGGAGGATGGTGGCTGAGGAACCGCCCCAATTCCTTGTGCCGGCAGTAGGTACTGGCGTTGTAAGATCGGGATAACAGGGCGACAAAGAATCCGGTGGCGTCGAGGCACGAGGGAATTTCTGCATCGAATGCGCGGCCCGCACGCAAAGTGTGGGCATCAAAAAAGACAACCGGCTTAGCCTGAATTCCGAAATTGAAAATTGACCGACCTCCTTGCCTTAAAAATTGGCGAGCCAGTTCGAGCTCAGCCGGGTCAGGTCGCCACGACCGGAGCCAACTTCGGCGAAGTTGGGATTTGCCAGTTCAAGATGCTGTCGAGCAAGGGGATTCTTGTCTTCAGGCCACCCCAACTTTCCGACAGGTGGATCACCAGATGGCGGCCGGCTCGGCCC
>DATDGT010000043.1:0-40723 GCA_036521975.1 Bryobacteraceae bacterium | reverse complement strand
CGTACATGTATACATCATGCCACCAATCCGCCATTATTACAACAGTAATATTTCCATCTACATGACTACATTACGAGGCCGAATCCCCGGCAACCTCAGTTAAATCAGGAGGTTCACATAACTACGCTGTGGAACTTCAGTTTAGATCATTCCTCCGGTTCCGAGCCCACGGACGGATCAGGTGCCGCACGTTTCTCCGCAGTCTCTTTTCTCCACACTCGAGGGGCGCGGTAAAATCGGTTTTGTCCTCCTCCCGTTGGTAGTAACGATGACCCGCTATTTCCGGCCCCAGGATTTGGTCTGGCTGGTGCTGTTCTCCGCTCTAGCCGCTCTCAACGCGATTCTCCGGCCGGAATCAGGCGCCGAGATCACCGCGGTGTTGATCGCTCTGGGAATCGTGCAGGCGCTGGAGTCGCGGATCGGCGCCGTGGTCGCCATTCTGATCGAGTTGGCGTTATGCGGTGGACTGATGTATGAACGCGGCTTGAGCAGCCAGCTCCAAGGGGACACCAACACCTACGTGGTCGATTCGGTCGGCTTTGTTTTTCTCCTGCTCCCCGTGGTTTCGGCGGCCACCAATTTCGGCCTCCGAGGGATGCTGCTTTCGACGCTTGCGGCTTGCGGCGGCTATTTATCGTATCTGCTCCGCGTCGACTGGAAATACCAGTATTTGGCGCGGGACGACTGGTTCGAGCTCGCCCTTCGCGCACTGCTCTATCCCGTGGTCGGTTTCCTGACCTTCCAGCTCGCCGAAGCGAATCGCATGAAGACCAAAAAGCTGGAAGTCAGCGCGCTGGAATTGGCTCAAGCCAACGACGATCTCAAGCGGGCGCAAGCCGAAGTGCGCCGTTCGGAGCGGTTGGCCGCGCTCGGCCAATTAACGGCAGGCCTGGCGCACGAACTGCGCAATCCGCTGGGCACCATGAAAACCTCCGCTGAACTGCTGGGACGCCAGGTAGGCACGGAAAACGAAATTGCGCGCGAGATGGCCGGTTATATCGCGACGGAAGTGGATCGCACCAATTCCCTCATCACGCGATTCCTGGATTTCGCAAGGCCGCAAAAACTAACCTTGCAAAGCGGCGATCTGTCCGCATTGCTGGATCACGTGATCGAGCGATTCGAGCGTGAAAAATCGGGGGCGCCGCAATCGGTTTCGGTATACAAGAATTTTTCGCCGGATATTCCGCCGGTCGCGTTCGACGCTCAGCTTCTGGAAGGGGCTCTGCTGAATCTGGTGGTAAACGCGGCTCAGGCTAGCCCGCCGGATGGAGTGGTCACGGTAAAGACGCGACGCGTGGAAACCAATGCCGGACCGGCCGTAGAGGTCGCCGTGATCGATCGCGGCTGCGGCATCGATCCCAAGAATGTGGAAAGCATCTTTAATCCGTTCTTCACCACTAAGCCGGACGGCGTGGGATTGGGGCTCGCGATCGTCTCCAAAATTATCGACGATCACGGAGGCCGCATTGCCGTGGAAAGCACGCCGGGGGAAGGCAGCGTCTTTCGCGTGTACCTGCCTCTTCGGACCGGATGAGGCGGCCCTCCGTTTCTTCTGCGCGCCATTCTTCTGCGCAAAGACGCGCCGCGGTCATTCTGGCCGGCTTCGCGGGATTCCTGCAGATCTGGGCGACGCAACCGCTGCTGCCGCTTTTTCAAACTCTGTTTCACGCGAGTGAAACCATGGTCAGCATGACGATCACCGTGCCGAGTCTCGGCGTGGCGGTGTCGGCGCCCTTATGGGGATTTTTGGCGGACCGGGCCGGACGCCGGCGCGTGATCGTCTGGTCGGCTTTTCTGCTCGCCGCTTCTTCGCTCGCGACTTCCACCGCGGCCACCTTGGGTCAATTGCTCTTCTGGCGATTCTGGCAGGGAGTATTCACGCCGGGAGTTTTCGCGGTGGCGGTCGCGTATATCAACGACGAGTGGAGAGGCGCGGGCGCGGGGAAGATGGTCGCCGCATATATTTCGGGCACGGTATCGGGAGGATTCTCCTCTCGCGTGATCTCGGGGTTGGTGGCCGCGCACGGGCCGTGGCAGAGAGTCTTTCTGATGTTGGGCAGCTTGAATCTTCTCGCGGCCATCGCGATTTGGGCTTGGCTTCCGGAAGAGAGCCACGCGCTGGAACGCTCCGCGGAAGTCGGATGGGCCAATGCGGCGTGGGGGCACGTGCGCAACCGGCAACTGCTGGCGGCGTATCTGGTGGGATTTTGCGTGCTCTTCTCGTTGGTCGGGACGTTCACTTACGTGACGTTCTATCTGGCCGCGCCGCCGTTCAATTTGCAGCCCGCGGCGCTGGGATCGATCTTCTTCGTCTATCTGGTGGGGGTGGTGATTACGCCCCTCGCGGGCCGCGCCATCGACCGGCACGGGCATCGCGCCGCGCTGGCCGCGGCCATCGTGATGAGCGCCGCGGGCATCGGATTGACGCTGCTTGAACATCTGTGGGCGGTGGCTCTTGGTTTAGCGGTGTGCTGCACGGGAGTGTTTATCGCGCAAGCCTCCGCCAGCGCTTTTGTGGGAGTCGCCGCGGAAAAGAATCGCGCCCTCGCGATAGGATTGTATGCCACTTTTTACTATCTGGGAGGAAGCGCGGGCGCTTCGGCTCCGGGATTCTTCTATGCGAGGGCAGGATGGCCCGGCTGCGCGGCGTTTTTGGCGGGGGTGCAGACGCTGACGGTGCTGCTGGCGTTACGATTTTGGAAGCCCGAAATTAAGGCGTATTCTTCTGGCGATGTGAGAGGAATTTCTGTTTGAAGTCGGGCCAGAATTCTTTCAAAATCTGCCCAAAGGCGTCGGTGGCCAGCGCGACGTAGAGCCTCTGAATGTTATCGTCCAAGTCGCGCTCGCGGCGATAATAGGCGCTGCCCAATCCCGCCGAAATGCTGCTGCCCACCACTTCCGAGAAATTGAAACGGTTATTCCCTCTGTCAGTTTTGTTCCAAAAGATGCGCGAAGCTGCGTAGCCGGCGCGGTACCAGAACCCGCCCGCCCCCGGACCGATCCGGAAATAGCGTGGGTCTTCGTGAAACAGAATGGGCATGATGCCCTCTGTCAAAAGGTTCTGGGAAGCCTGGTCGGTAAACGACGTGATGTACCGCAGCGAGTAGCCCTTCATTCCTTGACCGAAATTGGGGTGTTGATTGGCGAGCTGCGCCAAACCAGCGTAACCCGCTCCTGTGAGGAGCACGGGATAATCGATCGTATCAATGACAGCGATGCGGAGTTTCTGTTTCGAGGTGATCGGTTTGTAAACGCCGGTTTCGTTGGCAGTGTCATAGTTGGGGAGCACGCCGAAGGCTCGCTTGTCGAGCGGCTGGTGCGTGGAGTCGGAATCCTGGGTTTCGGGTTCTGTGGGACGAATAACTTCCGCGGGATCGGGAGCGGCGGAATCAGTAGTCCCGCCGGAGGGCATATCCTGAGCGAAAACGACCGTGCTGTACAAAAGCAAAACTGCGCCTCCCAGCGCTGGCCTGGTTGTCCCGAATAGAAACATTAGGTTTGTTGGACGTATGCCCTCGGCCGACGGTTTATGGCACCTTTCCTGAAGAAACGATTCCTCGGACTAGCGTAGCCCTGCATTCGGCAGGCCGCTACTGCCGATTGGCGAGGGTCTCAAGAAGTAATCCTTCTGGCGCGGAACGCGTCGTGCCGACGCTTTGGAGGTCCCCGTCCGGACTACGCTAGAATGCACTCATCGTGGATGCTTCGACGCGAAGCCTCAGCGAACTGCCCCGTTATTTTCAGCGCTTCAAGCAGATCCGCCGGGAATTCGTCATCTACGACGACGGATTTCGGGGCTGGACCTTCACCTATTCCGAGATCGCTCGATTGGCGGAGAACTTCGCAGCTCGGCTGCGCTCGCAGGGCATCCAGAAGGGCGACGCAGTGGCGATCTGGTCGGAAAGCCGGCCGGGCTGGGTCGCGGCGCTATGGGGATGTTGGATCGAAGGGGTGATGGCGGTTCCGATTGAGCCGCAATCTTCTCTGGAGCTATTCCAAAAGATTCAACAGAAAGTGCACCCGCGCTTGATCCTGTTGGGCGACCGGGTCCAGAATCCCGATATTGCCGCGCTGCGGATTTCCGAGATCGAACAGAGCGGCGATTATTCCACGCCGGAATCGCGGCCGGCGGTGTATGAGGACGATATTGCCGAAATCGTGTTCACTTCCGGGACCACGGCCGAACCGAAAGGCGTCGTGATCACGCATCGGAATCTCGCCGCGCAAATCCCTCCTATCGAGGACCAAATCGCTCCTTACCGCAAATATGTCCGCCCGTTTTTTCCGCTCCGCATTTTGAATCTGCTTCCGATGAGCCACTTGTTCGGTCAATCGATGGCGACATTCGTGCCGCCGATGATTCCCGCTTCCGTCGTATTCATTTCGACCACAAGCCCACGCGAAATCGTGCGGCAGATTCGATCCCGGCGCATGTGCATGCTGGTTGCGGTTCCGAAGGTCTTGGAAGTGGTGCGCGGACTCTTGGTTCGCCGCTTTCCCGAGACTGCGGATCTCGCGGGCGCGGATCGCTTCTGGCCGCTGCGTTGGTGGAGATTCCGCCGGGTGCATCGAATGTTCGGGTGGAAATTTTGCTGCGTCGTCTCCGGCGGAGCGCCGCTCTCTGCCGATCTCGAAACATTTTGGGCGAATCTCGCCATTGTGGTGGTGCAAGGCTATGGGCTTACCGAAACAGCGCCCGTGGTGAGTTTCAATCATCCCTTTCATGTGGAGCACGGCACCACAGGGAAACCTTTGGCCGGCGTGGACGTGAAGATCGCTGAAGACGGCGAGGTTCTGGTGCGAGGCGGCAACGTCACGCCGGGCTATTTTCAGGCTCCGCGCGAGACCGCGGCGGTCTTCGAGGACGGATGGTTCCACACCGGGGACTATGGAGAACTGGACGCGCGCGGCAATCTGATTATTCGCGGGCGCAAGAAAGAAATGATCGTTACGCCCGAGGGTCTCAATGTATTTCCCGACGACATTGAAGCCGTTTTGAATCGCCTGCCGGGAGTGCGCGAATCGGCGGTGGTGGGCACGGATCGCGTTCATGCCGTGCTGGCGCTCGAGCCGGGCGCGAATGCGGACGAAATCGTGCGCCAGGCGAATGCTCAACTGGAGAGCCATCAAAAGATCCGCGAGGTCTCGATTTGGAAGGGCAGGGAATTGCCGCGCACCCAAACCACCGGCAAGCTGCGGCGCGCACAGATCGCGAGCGAGGTGGAGGCGCAGGGCGCGCCGCACGGTGCCCCAGGAGCAAGCCCCAGCCCTCCAGCGGGCCCCCCAGGCATTAAAAACGGGAGGGACGATCTCGCCAGCGTCGTTCAGAAATACGCCCCGGGAAGGACCGTCACCGGCGACACGACGATCGACGAGCTCGGCCTCGGCTCGTTGGATCGGGTTCAGATCATGATGGAGCTGGAAGAAAAGTTCGACGCCAGTATCGACGAAAGCGCATTTGCGTCGGCGACCAAGGTCGCCGATCTCGCCAAAGCCACCGGGATTGCCGAAGAGCCCCGTTTCCCCACGTATAACCGGACTTGGATCGCGAGGCTGATTCGCGCGATCGCGCTGGAAGCGATTATTCTTCCCTTCACGCGCTTTTTTGCAAAGTACGAGATTTCCGGCTTGGACCATCTGGAATCCGTGCGAGGACCGGCTGTGTTCGCGAGCAATCACCAAAGCTATTTCGACACCGCCGCGATTCTCGCGAGCCTTCCCCGGAGATGGCGCCGGCGTGTCGCTCCGGCGATGTGGAAAGAATATTTTGAGCCGCACTTTCATCCCGAGCGGTATCCTTTCCGGGAGCGATGGGCGAACAGCGCCTTATATTGGCTGGTCACTTTGTTGTTCAACGCCTTTCCCGTTCCGCAGTCGGAGAAGGGGGTGCGCGAATCGGTCCGCTACATGGGCGAGTTGGTGGAAGAGGGGTGGTCGATTCTGATTTTTCCGGAGGGCGGCCGTTACCGCGATATGCATCCGTTTTTTCCCGGCGTGGGGATGATCGCTTCGCGGCTTCATCTTCCCGTGATTCCGATCCGGCTCAGGGGAACGGCTGAAGTCCTTCCACCGGATGTGCGCTGGCCGCGGCGGGGACGCGTGGAAATAAGAATGGGGCCGGCCATTTTCGCGCGGGACGAATCGTTCGCGGATCTGGCGCGGAGAATCGAGCAGGCGGTGCGTGTGTTAGCCTGAGGCTTAGGGCGGTAGTCCATGCGCCTTCCCACCGCGGCCCTCGTCGCTTTCACAACAGTTCTTTGCACCTGGGGCGTGTTATGGGCGCAGAAACCCTTTCGCGAATGGCCGGCCATAGAATACGAGAACTTCCCCCTCCCGGACGATTACCTGCAGAAAACCGAGTGGACGCGCGCGCGCCTGCGCTACCCCGATATCTTCGGCTACCCCAACCGGCACTTGCTGTATGAAGGCGGTCGCGAATTTCCCGGCTACTGGACCATGGACTTCCCGCGCTCCGACCGGCATCTATTGCAGGGCGTGCGCCGGCTGACACGCATCGACACGCGCTCGGTCGAGCAAGTGGTCAGCCTCGACGGGAGTGACGACATCTACAACTGGCCCATGCTCTATGCCGTTGAAGTGGGGCACTGGGATCTGCCGGACGATCAAGCCGCGCAGCTTCGCGAGTTCCTGCTGCGCGGAGGGTTTTTGATGGTCGACGATTTTCACGGTTCCGATGCGGCCGATCACCTAAAAGATGACGGTCAAGACCTAAATGAATGGGGCAACTTCACTGCCAGTATCGAGCGCGTTTTTCCCAACCGGCGCATCGAAGACCTCCCGAATGCCGATCAGATCTTCCACACCGTTTATGATCTGGACGACCGCTTTCAGGTGCCGGGGTGGCAATGGCATGACACGGGGCTGACGTACGAAAAGGGTCCCACCGGCAAGGTTCCGCATTGGCGCGCGATTCGCGACGACAACGGCCGCGTCATGGTCGCCATCTGCCACAACATGGACCTGGGCGACGCTTGGGAGTGGTCGGACGATCCCCGCTATCCGGAAAAGTGGGCGTCGTTGGCGTACCGGGTCGCGATGAACTACTTCATTTACGATCTCACTCATTGAGTTTGCAAATAGGACAGAGAGCGATTACACTCGTCGCTATGACCCCGCAGGAAGCAAGCGACTTCATCGAATCGCTCCAGAAAAGTAGAGAAGAGCTGCTGGCCGCTGCGGCGAACGTTCCCGAGGCGCAAGCGAACACGAAGCCGGAATCCGGGCGGTGGAGCGTACTCGAGTGTTTAGAGCACGTGACGATCTCGGAAGAGAAGCTGCTGGCCAGGTTGGAAGCGGCGCCGCGGCTGGAGCAACTGACGGTGGACAAACGCAAGGAAGCCGACCTGGCGATTCGCATTCCGAACCGCAGAACCCGGGCGGAGGCTCCGGAGGCGGTGCGGCCTACCGGCCAAATGGCGGGGTTGGCCGAAGCGCTCCAACGCTTCAGCGCGGCTCGCTCGCGGACCATCCAGTTCGCCGAAACGCGCGGCGCGGATTTGTACCGGGTATCGGCGCAGCACTTTAGATTTGGCACACTCAACGGCGCGGAATGGATGGTCCTACTGGCGGGTCACACGTGTCGCCACGCGGAGCAGATTCGAGAAGTGAAGGACGCGCTGGGAATTTCGTAAACCACCGGCGCAGCTTGCCGCTCTAAAAAAGCAAAGTGATCGACTTTTGATAGCTCGCCACGCCGTGAATATAACCCCAGCCGTTGATGACACGGTCCCAGGCATTCACAAAGAAAGAATGGGCACAGTAAGTCGAGGTCGGATCTCCCGAGACTGTAGCATTCCACGGCGTTGGGCCTGGAGGCGGTACTGCGACCCCACTGATGCCGGCCCACAGTCGCGTGGGCGAAATATGCGCGCTGTAACTATCTGACGAGATCGTCTCGGATTTGTTATCGCCCCAGTAAGCCACCAGATCCCATCCCAGCAGATGAGATTGCGGTGCCCAAGCCGTTACAACGAACGTAAATGTCGGAGCGCCGGTGTCGACAATCGCACAGACAGGTACGGGAACGTTGCCCGGTTGCTGAAGAATGGACTGCAGGTTGGCGACGGGCGTCGTATTGTCGATCATGACGCTGGCGAAGCGGCCGGCATCGGTGTCGTGCCCGATCTCGGACGCCGCACTCTCGGCGGAGAACAACTTAATGCTGATGGTGTTGAGGCCGTTCGGTTGGCCCGTGGTATCCAACAAGAGGCCCAGCCAGGGATTGAGCCAGATCTGGCCCGCGGAGCGCAGCGGATAATAGCCGCCCGTCGCGGGGACCGTTGTGACAGCCTCGAATTCGTTGAGCGGGACGCTCCAGAGATAATCCGTGAAGGGCGAAGTAACTTGCACTGCGGGCGAGGATGGCCCAGCGATGAACACCTGGTAGAAATTGGCGCCCGCGGTCCGCGCACTTTCCCAATTAATCATGAGCGGCAGAGTGCCTCCGAATGGGCAATCTTTCACCTGGTAGAAATAGCTTGGGTCGACGGTTGTGTCCGCATACCCATTCTGGAGATCGCTGATAGGCACAAACCCAATGCCGAGGAAAATCGGCCCGGCGGCGGAATACACCGACGCGGTCAAGTCCACCTCGCTGACGGTGGTGGCGCTCGCAATCAGCAGTTGATTGGAGGAGAGAACGGCTACGCTGTAAGGCGCCGGCGAGGTCGGACCCGCGATGGCCGTCACCGTGGCCGGAGTCGTGGTTAAGTCTGCCTTCAGCGCCGTGCCGGTGGGGTTGGGCTGCGGAAACAAGATTACGCTTTCGCCCGCGTCCGCGAAGGTGAGATGGCGGGGGCCGTTGAGGCCGCCGGCGATAACCACGCTCGTGTTCGTCGCCAGGTCAAAACGGGTGATGGTGCCGGCGTCGCTGCTAACGTAGAGGAAACGGCCATCGCTGGTCACCAGCACTCCGCGAGGGTTTGCAATCGTCGCCACGATGGTCTTCACGCCGGTGGTCAGATTGATTTGCTGAATGTGGCCGCCCGTAAATTCCGCCACGTAACAAACGCCATGGGCTTCATCTAATGCCATCTGGTCGATGCCATTTAGACCGCTGGCCACCACGGTGGCCGCGGCCCGGTTCATGTTGCTCAGGCTGAGGCGGAGCAGCGTGCCGGGACTTTCCGTGACATAGGCATGCAGACCATCGGCGCTGAGCTCCACATCGTGGGGAGCGTTGAACCCGCTGCCAAGCACAGTCTTAACGTGAGTATGGGCGGTCACGGCGCTGATATCGCCTAGACCTGCATCCGCAACGTAAACCTGATCCGTACTGAGCCGATAGCAGCTTCCGCCTAAATCGGCGAAGCCGCTGGCGATAACCGTCGGGACAGGCAATGCCATCCGAGTCTCCTTTGTTCTTTGCTTTCGGGATCGATTCTGCCACGATCGGAAGGCAATTGTCAAGCAAAGAAATCTATTTCTATCGATTGAGGGAAATATTATTTTTAAACCAACCGCGTATTTCGGAACTCCTGGGCGGTTCATTTCGTGACCGCACTGCTTCAGAATCTGAACGCCGATCGCTGAAAGCTGAACGCTCCCGTCCTCAAGGTTTCAAGTATCCTTGGGCTATTGTTAGTGCGACGCCGCGCCCGATCCCCCAGCGGATTTCGGCTTGCGCATGATGAGGGTGAGCGGAATCATCAACAGAAACACAATGGTGAGCAACTGGAACAGATCCACGAACGCGCGCATGGCCGCCTGCCGCTGGACCATTCCGAAAATTGTCGCATAGGCGCGCTGATCCGCCAACGCTTGCCCGGAGCCGTTGGCCAAAAATAATGCTCGCGCAGCGTTCAGCCGTTGGATCGCCTCGGGATTGGCGGCGGTTACGTGGGAGCCGAGAATATCGATGTATCGCTGCTGGTAGCGCGTATTCAGCATGGCGATAACGGCGATGCCGATGCTGCCGCCCAGGTTGCGCATCAAATTGTACACGCTGGTGGCGTTGCCCATCTGCTCCCGCGGCACAGGATTCATGGCGATGGTGGTCAGAGGAACGAAGATCATACTCAATCCGAATCCCTGAATTGCCTGCGGCCAGAACAGATCCCAAAAACCCGCGTCGAGATTCAATTGCGAAAGGCGCCAGGTGGACGCCGCGCCTAGAAGCAATCCGCCGGCCAGCACTTTGCGAGAGTCGAAGCGCGACGCGAACATGCCCACCAGTGGCATGCCGATCATGGAACCCAAGCCGCGCGGCGCCATGGTGAATCCGGTGGTGACAGCGGAATAGCCCAGGAGGGTTTGCAGCCAAATCGGCAGCAGCACGATACTGCCGTACAGTACGAATCCGAGCACGGTCATGAGGAAGACGCCCGCCGAATAGCTTCGCCATTTGAAGACATTGAGATTGAGTACTGGATTTTTTGCCATCAGTTCGCGAATCAGAAACGCCATTAGAAAGACGACGGCGGTGGCTATCAATCCATCGATGAAGCGCGAGCTGAACCAATCCAGCTCCTGTCCCTTATCGAAGACGACCTGGAGCGCGCCGATCCACACCGTGAGCATGGCGATGCCCCACCAATCCACGCGCGCCGCGCTGCGGCGGATGTAGGGCGGGTCGAAGACGAACATTTGAACCATGAAAATCGAGAGAATGCCGACCGGCAGATTGACGTAAAACACCCATCGCCAACTGTAGCTATCGGTGAGCCATCCCCCCAAAACGGGGCCTAAAACCGGCGCGACCACGATGCCCAATCCCCAGAAGCCCATGGCCTTGCCGCGGGCCTCGGGCGGGAAGGCTTCGAGCAGGACGGCTTGCGACAGCGGCGCGAGCGATCCGCCGCAGGCGCCTTGCAGCAAACGGAACACGATCAACAGCGGCAGGGTTGGCGCGGCGCCGCACAAAAACGACGATGCGGTGAAACCGACCACGGAAAACATCAGCAACCGCTTGCGGCCGAAATGATTCGAGAGCCAGCCGGTGATGGGGAGAATGACGGCGTTTGCGACCAGATACGAGGTCAGGACCCAGGTAGCCTCGTCGATGGTGGCAGAGAGATTCCCCGCGATGTGCGGCAGCGACACGTTGACCACGGTAGTGTCGAGCACCTCCATGAAGGTGCAGCACATGACCGAGATGGCGACGATCCAGGGATTGACGGACTTCGATTCGGGCATCCCGACTGTCTTCAGGATATCGCCCAAGCGCACAGCGCCCGGCGCGGGAACGTGCGCCCACCCGATTTCCGGACTCCCCGCCGCGCCGGGCTGCGTTGAGTGCGGAGTCAGCGGAGAGCCGGTTCTGGCACGGTTATTTGGGGTGAGGAATCAGATCGAGTACGACGTACGTATCTTTCACGATCAGGAAATAGAAGCGCCAATCGTCGCTGACACGAGCCTGCCAAATCCCGCGCGCTTCATCATACTTCTTCGCGCGCAGAGAAGGATGCCGAAGGTTCGTTGCGAGCAACCGGATTTGTTTGAAAAAGGCCTTCCTGACCTGCGGGGGTGCGCGCTCCAGAGCCCTGATGACCCTTGGGTTGTCGAAATCGATTTTCACCTGGAACGGCGGGCACTCGACCGGCCGCGGCGAGCCGCGCGTTTTCGGATCTCTCGCCTGAGCGCGGCGATCATCTCGTCCGCTGTGTCAAAAGGCCCGGCCGTGCGGCCTCTCTTAACCTCTTCAATCGCCTTATTCAGGCGAGCGTCGATCACGCGCCGCTGTGCGGGTGTGTATTCATCGGCGGGGCCTACGATGGCGGGGCGTCTCATAACAGCAACAGGACGATCGCCGCGTTCCACGATCACCTCGGCGCCGGCTTCGACTTTCTCCAGTACGCCTCGAAGATTCCGGGCAAGTTGCGCCTCGGTAACGTGTACGACTCCCATATGTTCGATCATAGCCCGGCCGCGAACAGAGGCTGCAACTGCCTTCGCTGCGCCGGCCGCATCCGGTATCCGGTGGCCGCTCCATAGTGTATGTTCGCGGCCGGAACCTCGAGCAAATCGGACAAGCAGACCCGAACCCGCTAAGTCTGGCCCAGGCGCCTGCTCAATCGATCTGGATCATCCCGTTTGAGGGAGGCGCGCCAAAGAAACTCGCAGAAGGACACTCCCCCGCCGTTTCGAAGAACGGGAATATCGCCTTCATACGGGCGACGCAAATCTGGATGACTGGCGTCAACGGCGAAAAACCGGTCGAGCTTGTACATAATCGCGGTGTTGCCTCGAATCTGCGCTGGTCCCCCGATGGCTCGCAGCTTGCATTTGTGAATTCACGCGGCGATCATTCTTTCATTGGTATCTTCAAACCCGGTGAGAAGTCGGTCCGATACCTCGATCCCTCCACCGACCGGGATTCTAGCCCGGCATGGACGCGGATGGGTCGCGCATCGCCTTTATACGCCTGCCCAGCGTCCTGCGTCAGGGAGGTGCTGGCGCCTATCGCGAGGAACTGACGCCGTGGTCCATCCGTGTCGCCGAAGTCTCCAGCGGAACCGGCCGGGAGGTCTGGCACGCCGACAAAGGATCGGGCAGCGTATGGGGCCCCTCGTATGGTGGTTTGTTAACGGCGTTGGCGCTCGCGCGTTCCAGCGATCTGTTCGCTGCTGGCGTAGACATGATGGGCGTCCACGACTGGAGCGTCCTCGGAGGAAGCGTGGCGACGCCCGCTCTGGATCCTGAGAAGCAGCGCGAGCAGGTACGCTTGGCTTTCGACTCGTCGCCGATGGCCAGTATGACAACTTGGAAATCCCCGGTGTTGCTAATTCACGGCGACGATGATCGCAACGTGGCGTTCAACCAAACCGTACGGTTAATAGAGGCGTTGCGTCAGCGGGGCGTGGACTTCGAGGAAATCGTTTTTCCCGATGAAGTTCACGACTTTCTTCTGTTCAAGCACTGGATCGTGTCGATCCAGGCCGGCGACCAGTTCTTCGACCGCAAGCTGAGCCATTAGGGGTGCCTTCTGGGCCGGGAGCGGTTTTGCCGAACCTGCGCGCTCTCTTTGGCTCTATGCTGAGGCGGCTACCGAGGCCGCGAGGCGCTTGGGAGCGATTAAGCAGTAGCTTCCCGTGATCAATTCGCTCACCTCCTGCCAATCTGGTCTACCCACATCGAGGCGCAAGGCAACCCAGCCCCTCGGTCCGATGTAGGCCGGAAGGTAAAAGCGATCCGGCTGAGCTGCGACCAGTACGGAGTTGTCGCCGGGGAGCGCTTTGCACGCGATAGAAACGGTGCCGTCGCCGTGATGATTGTTCAGGAAATAGGCGAAGGGCCTCTTCCGAATCATAAAGGAGGCATGGCTTCCGAGGTCCTGACGCGTGGCTTCTGGTAAGGCGAGGCAGATTTCCGAGACGCGTGTGAGGCGAGGGTGCTCGGGGGAACGCTTGTTCTTGGCCATATCATCTTAACGAATTCAGCTACGCTCCCACCACCTCAATATCGACCTGGACGTTGCCGCGTGTGGCGTGAGAATAAGGGCAGATCTTTTCGTGCGCTTCTTTGGACAAAGCCGCGAGGTCGGCTTGAACGATATTTTTGTCCTCGACTCGCAACTTCACTGCCAATCCGAATCCACCTCCATCGCGGGGGCCGATGCTTACACTGCACGTTACCGCGGCATGTGAGGCGTCCTTCTTATGCTGTTTGCCGACAAAGTCAAGCGCGCCTCCAAAGCATGCGGCGTAGCCGGCGGCGAACAGATGCTCCGGAGTGGTGGTGTGCGGTTTGCCGGGGCCGCCCATTTCCTTGGGAACGGACAAGTCGGCTTTCACGGAACCATCCTGGGCTTCGGTATGCCCGTTGCGGCCGCCCGTAGCCGTCGCAGTCGCGGTAAAGAGAGGTTTAATGTTATCCATATCTATTCCAATTCCGCCGCCAATCTCACGAATGCGGCTACATGACCGCCGATCAGCCCTCGCGGGCATCCAGACTCTTTTAAGGATATCGCCCACGGATCGTCCTGGACGTTTCGATACCATAGAAAGGCTCGGGAGACGTCGGCTCCCTAGGAAAACACAAAGGAGAATACCAATGCCCGTTAAAAGTGTGCAGCATCCCGTTTCGAAGCGGATATTTAAGTTTGGAAGAAAACGGCCCGTAGCCCGCGGGCCGCGATTGAGCCTCAAGAACTACCTCACACGCAGCCTGCCCGCGGCGCCGGCCACAACCGATTACACGTCATCCGCTTCGAGCGCGTTGTCGCAAATGTACGATAACGATACGCTGGGCGATTGCGTGATCGCTGGGATGGCCCACGTTGTTGGGGTGATGACAGGAAACGCCGGCGAGCCGGCATATGTTTACAACAACAGCCAGATCGTCGGCCTATACAGCGCTATTTGTGGTTATGTCGCCGGCGACTCGTCCACGGATAACGGATGCGACATGCAAACAGCCATGAACTACTGGGAGAATAATGGCGCAATGCCGCCAAACACGACGCCCGCGGGCGTGGACGCTCATCACATCGCCGGATGGCTCGCGGTCAATGGCGCCGATCCGCAAGAATACCGCGCGGCCTTGTGGTTGTTCGAGAATCTATATTTCGGAATGGAATTGCCGGACGCGTGGATCAACCCCACACCATCGGATTCGGGCTTCGTCTGGGATGTAGCCGGTGATTCCGACCCTAACAATGGCCATTGTGTGGCCGGTGTGGGATACAACTCGCAGGGAGTGGTGATCGACACCTGGGGCATGACTGGGCTCCTCACCGACGCCGCGATTGCCAAGTATGCGACGAAGGCAAGCAACGGTGAATTGTATACGGTGGTAAGCACGGATGCCATTGACAACGCGACCCAAAAAGCCCCGAATGGTTTCGACTGGAGCCAATTGATCGCCGACTTCGACTCCATGGGCGGCAACGTGTCGTCGCTGATAAGTTAGTTACGGCCGGCGAGCGCCTGGCCTAAAGCTGATCCTCGATCAGAAATTGCTCGTACTTGCCATCCGGTAAGAGGTAGATGTTCAGCAATAGCGTCTTCTTCTCGAAGACCGCGCGATAGGAGCGGTGAATTCATTCCGCCGCGAAGGTTTTCCGAAACCGGCTCGATCGATCTCAATTTTCTCAGAGGCGTCAGCGAGTTCTTGTAGTCGCGCAGTGCGCGTTCGCCGCCGAAGGCCGCGGTAGCGGCCCGCTCCCACTGGCGGCGTCGATGGCAGTAGTGGACACGAGCGGTAAACCGAAAGCTTTCTACCCGGGATTGCCCTTGCTCTTCTCATTTACTGCGTCGGCTCCAGCCCCATGACAAAGGCGCGCCGAACACCGGCTTATTGCAGCGTCGAATATTCCGTTTTTGCTTGCTTGAGGATGGGAATATCGGGATCGGCATCCTTCCACAGCATTAATAAATCGTGATACGCGGCCTTCGCCTGGTTCGCATCTCCCGCCAGATGATACGCCCTGCCGATTTCGAGATGGGCCAGCGCGCCTATAGGATCCGCGACCACGATACCGCGGTGATCGAGGATCTTCTGGAACTCCGCGGCGGCTTCCGCTCCTCGTTTGGCACCGAGGTAGGCCTCGCCGCGCATGTAGATGGGATAGAGTGACCCGACGAATCCCTGCGAATTGACGCCCAGATGGCCAAGCTCGTACGGCGCGGCGGCCTGCAGCAGTTCAAGGGCTTTTGAAGGGTCGCCGCGATTAAGAGCAACAGCGGCGCGAAGCACGGGTAGATAACTCAACTGGACGATCGTATCCTCCGGAGAGCGCTTGTCCAAATCGTCCGCCAATTGGAGGGTTCGCGCGGTTTCCCCCGAAAGCGCCAGCGCCAAAGCCGCGCCGTATTCCGCGTCCTGGTTATCCGAAAGCTGAAGCGTCGCACGGGCTGCGCGTTGCGCCTCGAGGGCATTTCCGAAAAGAGCTTCCCGCACCGCCACTCCGGCCTCATGCTGCGACGCGCTCTCCCGCCGGCCGGCCTGCAGCGCAATCTCCACTGCGCGGAGCGATTTCGCTGTCGCCCCTTTCAAGTGACCGGAATACGCCAGCACGTCGCCCTGCCGGTCGCTCATCCAGGACTGTATCCATTCACCCGCGCCGTATTTTTCCTCAGCCAGTGCCGGCAAGCGTTGCATCTCCTGTTGGTCGCCTTTGACAAAGGCGATTGAGTATCGATCCGCCAAAACCTCGGGAATTTCCACTTTTCGATCGGCTGCTGTTTTCAGCACTTCCTCGGCTTCGGGCAAACGATTGAGGCAAACGTAGCTGAGATCAAGATTCACGTACCCGTACGCATCATCCGGATCGAGCTCCAACGCCTTTTGCGATTCCGCCGCCGCCTCCTCGAATTTGCCTAATAGCATGGAGGTGCTTGCCCCCAGAAAGGCGTGAGGATCGATCACACGCGGATAAGTCCGGCTCCACAACTGCAGCGTCTGCCGTGCCTTCTCCACGTTTCTAAGCACCAGTCGCTGATACGAAAAATCGATAAAGAATCTCTCCTCGTCGCTTGCGTGATCGCGTAACCGCCAGGCTTTGGTGGTGGCCTCCAGTGCGGAGGTCCTTTGCTCGGAATCGCTGTACGCGCGCCCGAGCCAGGCGTACGCTACCGCGAATTGAGGATCGATGCCGGTAGCGCGCTGGAAGTAGGGAACGGCTGAGGCAGCGCTTGCGTTGACAGCCTTTCGTCCCATGCTGTAGGCCTGCAATGCTTCGAGTGACGGCGTGGTGACCTCTTCTAAAGGAGTCGCATGCTCCTTGATCGTCGAGAGCGATTCGCCGGCGCGCGTCCGGAACCTACTGGCAATCTGCGAGAGGGAATCCAGAACGTCTTCCTTCTTCGCGGTCCGCGCCTGCTCCTCGTCGAGGACCTCGCCCGTGCGGCAGTTAGTGGCGCGCAACCCTAACACGTACTGGCTCCCGAGACTGACGATGGAGCCTTCCAGAACGGCGGCGCTCGCTGTCCGCTGGCAGACGTCCCGCGCGAGCTCCGGCGTAAGCCGCGCATCGGATGGCTGGCCCATCAGACGAAGCGTGCGCTGGACGCGCTCGTCGGAGATCAAGCTCAGATAGGGAGATTGCTCAAGCTGAATGCTCAGCCCCTGACGAAGCGTCTCGTCAAATACGGGATCGCCGGTTGAGTTCTTGAAATCCGCCAGCACGATAGTGTCCCTATCGGTGAGTTTCGGAGCGCGATGGAAATAGACATACGCCCCGGCGAGCAACAACACCACCGCGGCGGCCACGGGAATCGCGCGCTTCCATCGGCTGTCGTCCGCCGCCTCCAGTTCCCGCTCCAGTTCGACGGCTGATTGCCAGCGCCGTCCAGGGTCTTCTTCCAGACACCGGTTTACGATTCTTTCCAGCGTTCGCGACGGCATCCGCTTTCGCGCATGGCCGGATCGCGCGCCCGTCACCATCTCGTACAGCACGCAGGCGAATGCATAAATATCGGAGCGGGCATCGGCCGGTTTGCCCTCCCGTTGCTCCGGCGCCATGTAGGCCGGCGTTCCCATCACCGCATGCGCCGCGGTGAGCGTCTCGTCGTCGCGCGATTTCGCCAGGCCGAAATCCAGAACCTTCACGCCGGATTTCGCGATCATGACGTTGCCCGGTTTCAGATCGCGGTGTGTGATGCCCTTGCCGTGCGCCTCCACCAGTGCCGCCGCGATTTGCCGGGCGTATAGCAGCGCCGTCTTCGGCGGAAGCGGACCGCGTTTCAGGCGCGCCGCAATTGTCTCGCCCTCCACCAACTCCATCACCAGGTAATTGGGGCCAACATCGTGAAGCGTACAGATGTGGGGATGATTCAGCGACGCGATCGCGCGCGCCTCGCGCTCGAAACGGGCGCTAAACCGCTCGTGCATGGTCTTGATGGCGACGGCGCGGCCCAGCCTCGTGTCCACTGCCCGAAAAACTTCCCCCATTCCGCCCTGGCCGAGTTTACTTTCGATGCGGTAGGGCCCCAGCGTCGCGCCCGGCATCACCATCGTTACGGTCGAATCCCCTGGCGGTTCGTCGCGGCGCAACTCGGGATCCGGAGTCATTGCTGGGGTGGGGGCCGCAGCTTGGCGTATTCCGCCTTGGCCTGTTTTAAGAGCGGGATCTCCTGGTCGGCGTCTTTCCATAATTCAAAGAACGTCTCGAACCCCTGTTTGGCTTTCGCCGTGTCGCCGGCCAGTGCGAAGCCGCGCGCCATGCCGAGATAGGAGAGCGAGTAGAACTGTCCCCAATAAGGATGGATCCACGTAGCGCCCCAATTGGCGCCCTTGTGATCTGTGATTTTCTGGAACTCAGCCGCCGCTTCGGCGCCCTTATGCAGGCGGAGGTAAGCCAGACCGCGCAAATAAACCGGCTTGAGGTAGGAGCGCTCGTAGGGCGAAGCGGCTGCCAGCAATTCCACGCTCTGCGCTGGTTGATCGCGACTGAGCGCGATGGCGGCGCGAATCTCGGGAAGCTGCACGGCATTCCAGATGGTTCCGTTTGGAAACTGCTTCGAACCCTCTGCGGCTAGCTTCTCCGCCGCGGCCGTATCGCCGCACAGCGCCAGCGCCTCGGCCGGACGCCCCAGGCGGCGGCCGGTCTGACAATTGCCCGCGAGTGCGTCGGCGCGCGCATCGGCTTCCTCGAATTCAGATGCGGTGTCGCGGAGCCCCCGGCGCGCCGCTGTCTCCGCGGCTCTCTGGTACATTTTGTGCGACTCGCGGCGCTGGCCATGGACGTTCAGGTTGGCAGCCTGCAATCCGAGGCTGAGATACTCCTCCGGCTTGCCCGCGAACCATTGAATCTCGCGGTCGATGGCCGCCCAATCGTCATCTAGATAAGCGAGTTCGAGAAAACGCTGGTGAATCCTCCCTCCGCCGAGGCTCCGCGCGCGCAATTTCTCCGCTAACTGCCTGGCTTCAGCAAGCCGACCCAGGAAGATGTAGGCGTCCAACTGGCGGCGGTAAGGAGGCTCCACATCAGGCTCCAAGCGAGTCGCTTCCAGGCCTTCCTTCAGCCCCTCTTCGTATCGGCCCATGTCGACGTAAGTCGTTCCCAGACCGTTATGGAATGACCAGAAGCGTGGATAGCTGCGGGCACCGGATTGGTCGAAATCAATCATTTTGTCCAGCTGGCCGGTGTTCTCGTAGTGGTTTACCGCGATCGAATCGCGCTCCCACTCGGAGACCCGGTCGATCAAGCTGAAGGCTTTGTTTTCGTATTCCCGCGTCTTGGCCGAGTCTCCCGCTTGGATGTATGCGACGGAAAGGTATTGGTAAGCCATCGCGAAATTCGGGTCGAGGGCGACCGCGCGCTCCAGGAACGGCACAGAGTCGAGAAAATGACCCTGATCCATCACCGACATGGCCTCACTAAAGCTCTGAAGGGCCTCGAGCGATGTCGTCGTGACTTGATCTTCCACCGGACGGCTGAACTTCTGAATCGAGTCGTGAGATTCTCCCAACTTCCTGCGTAGAGCCGTCGCGGCGGTTCCCAACGCGTTCAAGACGTGCTCTTTATCCTTGGCTTCAATCTGCTGGCGGGCGAGTGTCGCGCCATCCTGACAAGTGATCGACTGAAGCGTAATGACGTAACTTTTCCCGAGGCTCGCGATCGTGCCGCCGATGATAGCCTCGCCTCCTTCGCGGATGCAGATTTCGCGCGCGGTTTGGCTGGTGATGCGGGCGCCGGGCAGAAGACCCATCAGGCGAAGACCGCGCTGCATCTGGTCCTCATCCATGATTTTGAGAAACGGCGATTGTTCGAGCTGAATGCTCAAGCCTTGGCGAAGCGTGCCGTCGAAGATCGGGTCGCCCGTCTTGTTATCGAAATCCGCCAGGACAATCGTATCCTTGTCGGTGATCTTCGGAGCGCGATGAGTATAGAAGTATGCAACGCCGGTCAGCACCAGAATTGCTGCGGCAGCGGGAATGGCGATTTTCGACCAGCTCCGCCCGCTGGCCGCCGCGAGCTCCCGCTCGAGTTCTGTGGCCGATTGCCATCGGCGTGCGGGGTCCTCCTCCAAACAGCGGCCTACAATCCTTTCCAGGTTTCTTGACGGGAGGCGCTTTCGCTGGGGCCCGGGTCGCGTGCCGGTCAGCATCTCGTATAGGACGCAGCCGAACGAATAGATATCAGAGCGCGCGTCGGCCGATTTGCCCTCCCTTTGTTCCGGCGCCATGTAGGCGGGCGTTCCCATCACCATTTGGCTGACCGTGAGCGTTTCATCCTGGCCCGATTTGGCCAGTCCGAAATCCAAAACCTTGACGCCGGATTTCGCAATCATGATGTTGCCGGGTTTTAGATCGCGATGTGTGATGCCCTTGCCATGCGCCTCCACCAGCGCCGCCGCAATCTGTCGGGTGTAAAGCAGCGCAGTCTTCACGGGAAGCGGCTCGCTTTTCAGGCGCGCGGCGATGGTCTCGCCTTCCACCAGCTCCGTAACCAGGTAATTCGGGCCAACATCGTAAAGCGTGCAGATGTGCGGATGGTTCAATGACGCGATGGCGCGCGCTTCGCGTTCGAAGCGGGCACTGAATCGCTCGTGCGTGATTTTGATAGCGACCGCGCGGCCCAGCCGCGTGTCTAGCGCCCGAAAGACTTCGCCCATTCCGCCTTGTCCGAGCTTACTTTCGATGCGGTACGGCCCCAGGCTCGTGTCCACAGCCGCCATAGTGACAGTGGAATCCTCCGGTAATTCGCTTGCGTTCTGGAGGACCGGACGATCCAAAAACTCGTCGCCCTTCCGCTCTGCGAGCAGCGACTCTACTTCGCGACGCAATTCGGGATCCGCCTGCTCCAGCAAAGCCGCGCGCTCGTCGGGGCTGCTCTCGCGAATCGCGTGATATAGCTGTTCGATTTTGCCGAAACGCTCCGGGGTCATGGCCGCAGTACCGAAGGTTTTCCCATTGTATTCCTCAGCTCCCGCAACAGCCACGGCCCGGCGAGACCGCTCCCTTGCGGTCGCGGCTCAGCAGATTCCGAGCCGCGACCGCAAGGGAGCGGTCTCGCGTGCCTCACAGCGCGCGGTGCTCATCGCAGCTTCGAATATTCCGCTTTTGCTTGCTTGAGGATTGGAATATCCGGGTCGGCGTCCTTCCACAATACGAAAAAGTCCTCGAATGCCTTCCTGGCTTTCGCCGTATCGCCCGCGAGAGCGAAGCCGCGCGCCATGCCCAGATAGGAGAGCGAATAGAACTGTCCCCAATAAGGATGGATCCACGTAGCTCCCCAATTGGCGCCTTTGTGATCTGTGATTTTCTGGAACTCAGCCGCTGCCTCCGCGCCTTTTTGCAGACGGAGGTAAGCGAGGCCGCGCAAGTAACTCGGTTCGAGGTAAGAGCGCTCGTAGGGCGCAGCGGATGCCAGCATCTCTAGGCTCTGGGCCGGTTGATCGCGACTGAGTGCGATGGCGGCGCGAATCTCGGGTAGCTGCACGGCATTCCAGATGGTTCCGTTTGGATACAGTTTCGAGGTCTCCGCGGCGAGTTTCTCCGCCTGGGCCGCATCGCCGCACAGCGCTAGCGCATCCGCCGGACGCCCCAGACGGCGCGCCGTCTGGCAATTGCCCGCGAGTGCATCGGCGCGCGCATCGGCTTCCTCGAGTTCGGAGGCAGTATCCCGGAGCCCCCGGCGCAGCGCAGTCTCCGCAGCTCGCTGGTACATTTTATGCGATTCACGGCGCTGCCCGTGGACGTTCAGGTCGGCCGCCTGCAAGCCGAAGCTGAGATACTCCTCCGGCTTACCTGCGAACCATTGAATCTCTCTGGCGACGGCCGCCGGATCGTCCTCGGTGTATGCCATTTCGAGGAAGCGCTGATGAATCCTCGGCCCGTCGAGCCCTAACGCCCGGACCTTCCGCGCTGCCTCTTCGGCTTCACCGAGGCGATCCAGGCACAAATAGGCGTCCAATTGGCGACGGTAGGGAGGTTCCTCGGCGGTCGGCTTTAACCGGGCCGTCTCCAGAGCCTCCTTCCGCCCCTCTTCGTATCGCCCCAGGTCGATGTAGATGTTGCTCAGGCCGTTATGGAAGTCATAGTTTCCGGGAAAGTTGCGCACAGCCAACTGATAGGCGTCAATCGCTTTGTCCAGCTCGCCAGTAGTGGAGACGTAGTATTTTGACGCTATAAAGTCGCGTTCGTACTCGGAAACTCGGTCGATCAGGCCAAAAGCCTTTTTCGTGTAATCCCGGTCGCGCGCCCTGTCCCCGGCAACTTCAAACACGCCGCCAAGTGCGAGATACGCCATAGCGAAATTCGGATCCAGCGCGATGGCGCGTTCGAGCAGAGGAATGGCAGCCAGGTAATGACCTTGGTCCAGCTCGGCAGCACCCGCCGTGTAGTTTTGAAGAGCTTCGAGCGATGAGGTTGTGGTTTGCTCCAGCGGACGATTCAGCTTCTGGACTGAGCTGAGCGATTCCCCGAGCTTGCCGCGCATGGCCGTCGCGGCGTTCCCGACTGCGTTCACCACATGCTCCTTGTCTTCGGCCTGGATTTGCTCCCGAGCGAGCGTCGCGCCATCCCGGCAAGTGACTGCCTGGAGCGTGATGATGTAGCTTTTTCCCAGGCTCGCGATGGCGCCGTCGATGGTTGCCGCGGCGCCTTCGCGGATGCAGACGTCGTGAGCGATTTGATTGGTGACGCGCGTTCCCGGCTGAAGATTCATCAGCAGCAGATCCCGCTGCACCTGCCCATCGTCCATTATTTTTAGAAACGGCGATTGTTCCAACTCGATCGCGAGTCCCTGACGAAGCGTGCCGTCGAAAATCGGATCGCTGGTGTTGTTTACGAAATCCGCTAGAACAACAGTGTCCTGGTCAGTGAGTTTCGGGGCGCGATGAGCATAGAAATACCCGCCGCCAGTCAGCGCGAGAATCGCGGCGGCAGTGGGAACCGCAATTTTCCACCAGCTCCGCCTGTCGACAGCTATCAGTTCCCGCTCTAACTCGACAGCCGACTGCCAGCGTCGGCCGGGTTCTGCCTCCAAACAGCGGCTTACGATTCTTTCCAGTCCTCGGGACGGAATGCGCTTTCGCAGTTGTCCGGGTCGCGTGCCCGTTAACATCTCGTACAGGACGCAGCCAAAGGAGTAGATATCCGAGCGCGCATCCGCAGGTTTGCCCTCCCTCTGCTCCGGCGCCATGTAGGCGGGCGTTCCCATCACCATTTGGCTGAGGGTGAGCGTTTCATCCTCGCCCGACTTGGCGAGTCCGAAATCCAGAACCTTGATTCCGGATTTCGCAATCATGATGTTGCCGGGTTTCAGATCGCGATGTGTGATGCCTTTGCTGTGCGCCTCCACCAACGCCGCCGCAATCTGCTTTGCATAGAGGAGCGCCGTCTTCACCGGAAACGGCCCGCGTTTCAGGCACGCGGCGATGGTTTCGCCCTCCACCAATTCCATGACCAGATAGTTCGGACCAACGTCGTGAAGCGTGCAAATGTGGGGGTGATTCAACGACGCAATGGCGCGCGCCTCGCGCTCGAATCGGGCGCTAAACCGCTCGTGCGTGATTTTGATAGCGACGGCGCGCCCCAGCCGCGTGTCTACCGCCCGGAAGACTTCGCCCATTCCGCCTTGGCCGATTTTGTTCTCGATGCGGTAGGGCCCTAGACTCGCGCCCGCAGCCGCCATGGTCACGGTGGAATCCTCCGGCAATTCGCTTGCGTTCTGGAGGACCGGCCGATCCAAAATCTCGCCGCCGTTCCGCTCAGCGAGCAGCGACTCTACTTCGCGGCGCAATTCGGGATCCGCTTGCTCCAGCAAAGCCGCGCGCTCGTCGGGGCTGCTCTCGCGAATCGCGTGATATAGCTGTTCGATTTTCCCGAAACGCTCCGGGGTCATAGCTGCGGTACCGCTGGTTTTCCTATTGTATTCCTCAGCTCCCATTGAAAACATTTTTGGAGGGCGGACTTTAGTCCGCGCGGGACTTGTTGAGTCCCGCTCGACCGAAGCGAGGCTAAAGCCTCGCGCGGGCTGAAACCCGCCCTCCGCGGCGTCACAAGCGATCCCGTCCTACCGGCCTAACCAGGGTGCCAGTTCAACACCACAGTGATGGGAGTGCGGGACGCTTGCGCGGCTTGAGCGCTGGGGACCAGGAACTTTTTGCCGTCGGGCGTGACATCCCATCCACCGGCAGCCGGCGGAAGAGTGAACAATTGTCTCGGAACGCAGGCTGAAAATTCCCTCCATTCGCGCTCACCTACACCGACATTACCGCGCCGTTCGGAGCGCCAAAGAGGATCTCATTGCCATCGCCGCGCCATCGCGGAAAACCAACCTCCAGGTCGTCGGGTTCGTGGGCAGCGCCGTCCTGGAGATCTGCCGCGCCGCCACCCGCGAGAACGCCGTCAAGGCCTCATCCAGAGCCAGGATGGACCGGTCCGGCGCAGCCGAAAGCAGGGCAGCTTCGCCAAGGTTCACTTTGGCCGCCATGCCGCCGCGCTTGCACGAGTTCCGTGCGCGAGCTGCATCATCTGCGCAGCCATCGCGAAAAACTGTGCGCGATCGCGCCCATTCGACCCCGGTCACCCAAGGGACTTTCGAGACGGTGTGGCACCGAGCCGGCTGAGGAGCCAGGCGCGGGCGAATTCCCAGTCCCGTTTGACGGTCGCAACCGAGATGCCCAGGGCTTCGGCGATTTCGTCCTCGCGAAGTCCCCCGAAGAAGCGAAGCTCGACGACGCGGCCACAGCGGGCATGCAGCGCTTCGAGCTTATTCAACTCCTGATCGAGAGCCAGCAGATCTTCATTGGAAAGCACAGCAGCGTCCGCATCCGACAAAGGGACTCGGACCCGATCACCGCCCCTTTTTTCGGCGTGTCGCATGCGTGCACTATCGATCACCAGGCGGCGCAACTGCTGCGCGGCCAGAGCGACAAAGTGGGCGCGGTCCTGCCATTGGATGGGCTCTCCCGAAAATAGCTTCAGATAAAGCTCATGAACGAGAACCGTGGGCTGCAGTGTGATTCCCGGGCGTTCCTGGCGTAGATAGTGCGCGGCGAGGCGGCGAAGGTCAGGATAAAGGACGGCCATGAGCTGGTTGCCCGCCTCTTTGTCGCCGTCCCGCCATCGGTGCAGCAACCCCGTTAGATTCTGTGACGTATCCGCGATAACCCATAGTGTATCGGCCCGGTTACCGGCCTGGTGAAAACGGGCGATCAATGAGCTATTCTTCTTTGAGCGTCCGCTATTTAGGGTGGAGGCGAAGAACGCCATGACCCCGCAGCGATTCCGTCAAATTCGTAACGTATTCGACGCTTTAATGGAGCGGGAACCGGCTACGCGTACGGTGTTCCTGGAAGAAGCTTGCCAGGGCGACGAAGAACTTCGCGGCGAAGTACAACGTCTGATTGCGGCCCATGAGCAAGCGCCGGGTTGGCTGGACGAGCCCGTCGGCGAAGGCTTAAGCGAAACTCAAGAGCAATCGCCCGGCGGAGAGGGCACGGACGTACCGGCGCTGCGCCGCCTGGAAGGACGGCGCATCGGGCCGTACGAGATCCTCCGCGAACTGGGCGCAGGCGGCATGGGCACAGTGTACCTGGCTGCGCGGGCCGATGGCGTGTTTCGCAAATTTGTGGCGATCAAGATCGTCCAGTCGGAGGCGGCTTCGCCCGAGGCATTGCGCCGGTTCCAGAAGGAGCGCGAGATTCTCGCCTCGCTCGACCATCCGAACATCGCTCGCATCCTGGATGGCGGCTCCACGGAAGAGGGTTTGCCCTACCTGGTGATGGAGTACGTTGAGGGAAAAAGGATCGATGCATACTGCGACGAATATCGCCTGAGCGTGAATGAACGCCTGAGGCTACTCGGGGCGGTGTTTTCCGCAATTCGCTACGCACATGAAAAACGCGTGGTGCATCGGGATCTGAAACCGGGCAATATTCTGGTGACCGCCGAGGGAACCGTGAAGCTGTTGGACTTCGGCATCGCGAAGCTGCTTCCAGGACCGGAGGATACGATTTCGCTGACGCGAACCAACCTGCTGGCAATGACGCCGGAGTACGCGAGCCCGGAACAGATTCGTGGCGAAGCCGTGACGCCGCTGAGCGATGTGTACTCGATGGGCGTGCTGGCTTACGAGCTATTGACCGGGCGGAGACCGTACCGCCTGAAAAGCCGGATCTTTCACGAGATCGCGCGCGTGATCTGCGAAGAGCCGCCGACGCGCCCCAGCGCGGCCGTCACACGTCCCGCGTCAGAGGCCGAAGGGGGCAATGGGCCGTACGTTTCGAGCTGGTCGCGAGGGGTTTCTCCGGAGGGCTTGCGGCGAGAGCTAACCGGCGACGTGGATGGGATTCTGCTTAAGGCGCTAGAAAAGGATCCTCTACGACGCTATGCATCTGTCGCAGAGTTCAGTGAGGACGTGCGGCGTCACGTAGAAGGGGAGTCAGTGAGGGCGAGTGGAAAAATCGATCTGCACGCTTGGGGGAGATTCTTACAGCGTTATTTCTGGCTGCTCCTCGGCATCGCGGCGCTGATTCTGGCGTGGGCCACGGGAGTGATCGTAATACCCTCGATATCGCCGTTCAAACTGACGGAACTCCTCATCGTCATCGTGACCTTTGCAATCGTAACTTGGAGGGCGTGCCGCAGCAGCGGTGAACGAATTCGCCGGATCTTAGCTTCGCGCTTAAGATTTTTAGCAGCGTTTCTCTTGGTTCTTGTCGCGCTGTCCCTGCTGCCGCCTGCGCCGTCGCCGCTCAATGTGGCGCTGACTTTTACGGCTGTACCTCTATGGTTTTCATTAATTCGATGGCCTCTGCGCGCAAAGCAGCTCGGACCGCTGCTGCTGGATGCGAGCCGATGGCGTCCCTGGTTTGTGGGGCTTATGGGGCTAAGTGTGGCGCTAGCCCTTAGGGCGACGATATCGTTTTGGCAGGAGAGCGGCTTCGTCACCGCGCCCCAGGTCCTAGGCCCACTCATCTCGACCACAATCTTTTTCTACAGCTTGCTGTCCGGGAGAGTGGAAATCCGGGAGAAAGGCTTGGCCTTCGGCGGCATGTTATTGCCCTGGAGCAAAATCAGGTCATACGCATGGGAGCCCAATCCTGGCGAATTCGAGATGCTCCGCCTGCGGACCAGCGGTCTCTGGAGTTGGTTCCCTGCTCGGATTCAGGTGAAAAAAGAGTTTCGATCGCAGTTTGACGACGCGTTGACCCGCCAGTTGATGGAATGGCCGAGACGATCAGGCTGATCGTCTGCAAATAATGGATGAGCTATTCTTCTTGCCGCGTCCGCTATTAGGGTAGAGGCAAAGAACGCCATGACACCGCAACGATTCCGTCAAATTCGCAACGTATTCGACGCTTTAATGGAGCGGGAACCGGCTACGCGTACGGTGTTCCTGGAAGAAGCTTGCCGGGGCGACGGAGAACTTCGCGGCGAAGTACAACGTCTGATTGCGGCCCATGAGCAAGCGCCGGGTTGGCTGGACAAGCCCGTCGGCGAAGGCTTGAGCGAAACTCAAGAGCAATCGCCCGGCGGAGAGGGCACGGACGTACCGGCGCTGCGCCGCCTGGAAGGACGGCGCATCGGGCCGTACGAGATCCTCCGCGAACTGGGCGCAGGCGGCATGGGCACGGTGTACCTGGCTGCGCGGGCCGATGGCGTGTTTCGCAAATTTGTGGCGATCAAGATCGTCCAGTCGGAGGCGGCTTCGCCCGAGGCATTGCGCCGGTTCCAAAAAGAGCGCGAAATTCTCGCCTCGCTCGACCATCCCAACATCGCCCGCATCCTGGATGGCGGATCCACGGAGGAGGGTTTGCCCTACCTGGTGATGGAATACGTGGAGGGAAAGCGGATCGACGCCTACTGCGACGAGCATCGCCTGAGCGTGAACGAGCGCTTGAGGCTACTCGAATCGGTGTTTTCCGCGATTCGATACGCACATGAAAAGCACGTCGTGCATCGGGATCTGAAACCGGGCAACATTCTGGTGACGGACGACGGAATCGTGAAGCTACTGGATTTCGGCATCGCGAAGCTGCTTCCCGGGCCGGAGAATACGATTTCGCTGACGCGAAGCAACCTGCTGGCCATGACGCCGGAGTACGCCAGCCCGGAACAGATTCGGGGCGAAGCCGTGACGCGGCTGAGCGACGTGTACTCGCTGGGGGTGCTGGCTTACGAGCTTTTGACCGGGCGGAGACCGTACCGCCTGAAGAGCCGGATCTTTCACGAGATCGCGCGCGTGATTTGCGAAGAGCCGCCGACGCGGCCTAGCACGGCGGTTACACGATCCGAACCCGCGGTGGAAGGCGCCAAGGAACCGCACGCTGTGAGCTGGGCGCGAGGAGTCTCGCCGGAGGAGTTGCGCCGGGAGCTAGCGGGCGATATGGACGGAATTCTACTAAAGGCACTGGAGAAGGATCCGCTGCGACGCTATACGTCCGTCGCAGAGTTCAGCGGGGACGTGCGGCGTCACCTGGAAGGCGAGTCAGTGAGGGCGAGGCGGCACCTCGAGCTGTACTCCGGCTGGAAATTGTTGCAGCACCATTTTTGGGTGGTCCTAGGTACTGCGGCAGTAGCCTTGGCGTGGGCCAACGGAGTGATCGTGATAGATGCGATACCTACGTGGACACTGACGGTCTTGCTCACCGTCCTCGTGGTTTTTGCAATCAACGCTTGGATCGCCGGCCGCGACAGCGGTACAGGGTTTCGACGGGCGTTGGCGTCTCGCTTGAAGTTTGGGGGCACCCTTTTATTGGCTTTTATCGCGCTGTCCCAAGTGCAGTTGCACCTTCACCCGTTTCCCCCTCGCACTCGTTCGGGATTGCTAGCGAGCCAGTTCGTGTTCGCGAAACTGATGTACGGCCTAGGCATCCTTTCGGCGCCATGGGTGTGTTTTTGCGGAATTCGATGGCCTCTGCGAGCGAGGCGGCTCGGACCGCTGTTGCTGAATGCTAGTCGGTGGCGTCCCTGGTTTGTGGGGATTTCAGCGCTATACCTGGGATTATTCCTCAGCGACACGATTGGGTTTTTCCTTTTCGTCCTGCGTTTGCCTCGTCGGGCGGGGTTCACGATGTTCTTGGGATCCTCGTTTGACCTAATCGCGATTTCCTCGCTCCTTTTGTATAGCCTGCTCTCCGGGCGAGTGGAAATCCGAGAGAAAGGGTTGGCTTACAGCGGCAGGTTGCTTCCCTGGAGTAAGATCCAGTCGTATGTGTGGGACCCGAATCCCGGCAAATTCGAGATCCTGCGCCTGCGGACTAGGGGCCTGTGGAGCTGGTTTGCTACTCGGATCTTGGTGAAGAAGGAGTTTCGATCGCAGTTTGACAACGCGTTGGCCCACCGGTTGATGGAATGGCCGTCTCGCAAATAATGGATGAGCTATTCTTCTTCCAGCGTCCGCTATTTGGGGTGAAGGCAAGAGACCATGACCCCCGAACGATTCCGTCAAATTCGCAACGTATTCGACGCTTTAATGGAGCGGGAACCCGCTATGCGGACGATGTTCCTCCAAGAAGCTTGCCAGGGCGACCAGGAACTTCGCGGCGAAGTACAGCGCCTGATGGCGGCCCATCAGCAAGCGCCGGGTTGGCTGGACAAGCTCGTCGGCGAGGGCTTAAGCGAAACTCAAGAGCAACCGCGCGGCGGAGAGGGCACGGACGTACCGGCGCCGCGCCGCCTGGAAGGACGGCGCATCGGGCCGTACGAGATCCTGCGCGAGCTCGGCGCGGGCGGCATGGGCACGGTGTACCTGGCCGCGCGGGCCGATGGGGTTTTTCGCAAATTTGTGGCGATCAAGATCGCCCAGTCGGAGGTGGCTTCGCCCGAGGCATTGCGCCGGTTCCAGAAGGAGCGCGAAATCCTCGCCTCGCTCGACCATCCCAACATCGCTCGCATCCTGGATGGCGGCTCCACGGAGGAGGGCTTG
This sequence comes from Bryobacteraceae bacterium, assembly GCA_036521975.1. GTDB lineage: Bacteria > Acidobacteriota > Terriglobia > Bryobacterales > Bryobacteraceae > Palsa-187. The sequence continues at coordinate 10,938 of DATDGT010000043.1, read as the reverse complement.
CCCTACCTGGTGATGGAGTACGTGGACGGAAAGCGGATCGATGCCTACTGCGACGAGCATCGCCTGAGCGTGAACGAGCGTCTGCGGCTCCTCGAATCGGTGTTTTCCACCATTCGGTACGCACATGAAAAGCACGTCGTGCATCGTGATCTGAAACCGGGCAACATTCTGGTGACGGCTAATGGAACCGTGAAGCTATTGGACTTCGGCATCGCGAAGGTGCTCCCGGGCTCGGAAGATACAATTTCGCTGACGCGGAGCAACCTGCTGGCCATGACGCCCGAGTACGCCAGCCCGGAACAGATTCGGGGCGAAGCGGTGACGCCGCTGAGCGACGTGTACTCGCTGGGGGTGCTGGCTTACGAGCTGTTGACCGGGCGGAGACCGTACCGCCTGAAGAGCCGGATCTTTCACGAGATCGCGCGCGTGATCTGCGAAGAGCCGCCGAGTCGGCCCAGTGGGGCGGTTACACGGTCCGAGCCTACGGCGGAAGGCGGCAAGGAACCGCACGTTCTGAGCTGGTCGCGAGGAGTCTCTCCGGAGGAGTTGCGGCGGGAGCTAGCCGGCGATATGGATGGAGTTCTACTGAAGGCGCTGGAGAAAGATCCGCTGCGACGCTATGCATCGGTCGCAGAGTTCAGCGAGGACGTGCGGCGTCACCTGGAAGGCGAGTCAGTGAGCGCGAGGCGGCACGTCGATCTTCGCGTCGTCTGGAAATTCTTACAGCGCTATTTTTGGGTAATCCTCGGCGCTGCGGCGGTAGCCTCGGCGTGGGCCAACGGAGTAATCGTGATCGACACGATTCCATCTTGGAAGTGGAAAGTGATTCTCCCGGTGTGGTTCACGATGGCCATTTTCGGGCTCCTATCCTGGAGGCGGGGTACCGAAGTTCGACGTCGAACGTTAAAGATCCTCGCTACGGTTCTCCTACTTTTCTCGGCGGAGGTCGCGTTGCTGCTGCCCCCTGGTCGAATGTTCGTTTCGATAGTGAGCTTCGGCGCCCTCCTTGGAGTAGCATGGGTATCCTTTTATCTGATTCGATGGCTGCTGCGTGCGAGGCGGCTCGGACCGCTGTTGCTGAATGCTAGCACTCTGCGACCCCGCAAATATGTTGTGATCAGAGGGCTAGCCGCGGGGCTGATCCTCTTGTTGGCGATAGCGCTATGGGTCTCTAAAGGCTCCCTTGACCTCCTCCTCGCCATAGTCACGATCGGCAACACCTTAGGGTTTTTTAACTCGTTGCTGATCGGGCGATTGGAAATCCGCCAGAAGGGCTTGGTTTACAGCGGCATGTTGCTTCCTTGGAGTAAGATCGCCTCATATGCGTGGAGTTCGGATCTTGGCGGATCCGGTATGTTTCTTAAACCGGGCAAATTCGAGGTCCTGCGCGTGCGGACCAGGGGCCCGTGGAGCTGGTTTCCTACTCGTATTTTCGTGGGGAAGGAGTCTCGATCCCAGTTTGACGACGCTTTGGCCCACCAGTTGATGGAATGGCCAACACGCTCGCAGCATTACTAGCACTCGAGTTGGTCAGCTACGCGAAATTACGGGCCGGCGACGCGCGGTTGTGTCGGCAGACAACGGAACTTTTCACGACCTGCTTCGTCTATTTGCCGGGAGGTGCGCGTTGACAGGACTGAGGCAGGATCTGCGCTATAGCGCACGCATGCTGGCGAAGACGCCCGGCTTCGCGATTGTCTCCTTGCTCACGCTGGCGCTGGGAATCGGCGCGAATACCGCAATTTTCAGCTTTGTCGATGCGGTATTCTTGAAGCCCCTGCCCTATCCGGACGCGGACCGGATCGTGTTTGTGCTGGAAAAGACCCCCCAGAGGGAACGATATGTAATTTCCACGCTCGACTACCTGGATTGGAAAAAACAGACCGATGTCTTTGAGTCCATGACCGCGTTTGCCGGCGGTGTCGTGACGCTTACCGGCATGGGCGAGCCGGTCCAATTGCGGCGAGGCTCGGTAGCGCCGGAGTACTTCAAGATTTTTGGAGTTCACGCGGCTCTTGGCAGAACGCTTGCCGCGGGTGAAGATCAGCCGGGGAAGAACCACGTGGTGGTGTTGAGTCACGTGTTGTGGCAAAGGCAGTTCGGCGGCGATCCGAAAATCATCGGGAAAAGCATTCGATTGGATGGCGAACCGTACACGGTTGTCGGCGTATTGCCCGCCCGGCGGCTCGTTCGACCGGTTATCCGCGCAATTCTATACGCCGCTGGTGTTCAAACCGGAGGAGATGACGCGCAACTTCCGCTGGTTTTTCGCGTTCGGAAAGCTGAAGTCAGACGTCACGCTGGAGGCCGCGCGAAAGGAGATGGACGCGATTGAAGCCCGCCTCGCGCAGGATTACCCGGATTCCAACAAAGGTTGGGGCGTGGTTGTCGATCGCTATGCGGACCTTCTCGTAAGCGAGAACTTAAGACAATCGCTGTATATTTTCTTGGCCGTGGTTGTCATGGTGCTGCTGATTAGCTGCGCCAACATCGCGAACCTGATGCTGGTTCGCGGGATGGCGCGAGACCGCGAGATTTCGATTCGATCGGCGCTCGGCGGGGAGCGCAGCCTGATTGTCCGGCAGTTCTTGACGGAGAGCGTGCTGCTGTCGGGGTGCGGCGGGGTCTTGGGTCTCGGTCTGGGCTATGCGGGCATGGCGGCGTTGAGGGCCGCTATTCCACCGAACACTCTTCCCGCCGAAGCCAACGTAGTTCTCGATATCCGAGTGCTGGCGTTCACCTTCGCCGTGTCCGTTCTCACCGGGATCGTGTTCGGACTGGCGCCCGCGATCATGGTGACGCGCGGCGACGTGGCGAGCATTATGAAGGATCGAGCTCGGGGCGCTTCCGCGGGAACCGGACGGAAGACGCTTCGCGGGGCTTTGGCGGTCGCGCAAGTGGCCCTCGCATTCGTCCTTCTAACCGGCGCCGGCCTGCTGCTGCGGAGTTTATCGCGTATGCTCTCGGCGGATATGGGCTTCGACTCCACCAACGTGATTACGGCCGGTCTGCCGATCGCGAATGAACGATATCCGGATCCACAGAAACTCAATGTCTATCTGAAATCGATTGTCGCCAAAGTTCAGGCCATTCCGGGCGTTCGCGATGTCGCGTTCACTTCCGCCTTGCCGCTACAAGGCTGGGGCTATGAGATGCCCTTTCAGATCGCCGGCCAGCCCCTGGTGGATCGACCCAATCGCCCAATATGCTTCTTCAAAATGGTCAGCCCCACTTATTTCCACACGCTTGGCATGCGGCTACTTCAGGGTCGCGGTTTCAATGAGCACGATGTAGCAGGGGCGTCGCCGGTCACCGTCATCAACGAGACCATGCGGCGAAAATACCTTCCCAACCAAGATCCGATCGGCAAGCGCATCGTCATTCAGCAGATCGTTCCCGGCAAACCGCAACTTGGTCCCGAGGAAGCGTGGGAGGTGGTGGGCGTCGTCGCGGATGAACAGGTCACAAATCTGGATGTGAAGCGCGACCATCCGGGCTTATACGTGACGAATGACCAAAGCCCTGTATATTTTGGGGGTATCGTAATTCGTGCGTCGCTGAATCCGGCGTACTGGAAGAATGCCCTGCGCGCAGCCATCTATCAGGTCAACAAGGATCAACCGGTGAACGATATCAAGACGCTGGATCAACTGAAAACGGAATCCATGACCAACGATCGGCTGGGCTCCATTTTGCTGGCGGTGTTCGCCGCCATTGCTCTGACGCTTTCGGCCATCGGAATTTACGGCGTCGTTTCGCATTCGGTCGCGCAGCGCACGAACGAGATCGGGATTCGCGCGGCGTTGGGCGCAAGCAGCGGGAATTTAGTGGCGCTGGCCATGCGGGGCGGAATGTGGATGATGTTGTGCGGTCTGGCGATTGGTTTCGCGGGTTCGCTCGGATTCGCGCGAGCGCTTTCGACGCAGCTATACAACTTGGGAGCGTGGGATGTGCCGACGCTGGCGACGGTCGCCGGCCTGCTGGCGATCATCACGCTGCTGGCCTGCTTTATCCCCGCTCGCCGGGCCGCTCGTGTGGACCCGGTGGTCGCGTTGAGATACGAGTAGCCAGTTGGCTTGACCGTATAATGCTCTTGTTATGCTCGGCGCCGCCCTTCAAGACTTGCGGTATGCCCTCCGCGCGCTTTTCAGAAGTCCGGGATTTGCCTCCGCGGTTATTCTTTCACTCGCCCTCGGCATCGGCGCGAACACCGCGATCTTCAGCCTTATCGACGCAGTGATTCTGCAATCTCTGCCGGTTCGCCATCCCGAACAATTGGTCCAGGTCACGATGGGGAAGGACACGTACGCTAAATTCACCAACCCCACCTGGGAACATCTCCGGGATGGCCAGGATGCATTTTCGGCGATCTTCGCATACGGACAGTGGCAGTTCAACCTCTCGGAGGGTGGGGCGGCGCACCCGATAAATGGAGTTTATGTCTCAGGGCAGTATTTCGACACGTTAGGCGTTCGCGCTGCCGTTGGCAGAACGCTGGGGCCCGCCGATGACACGCGCGGCTGCGCAGGAAACGCCGTTCTGAGCTATGGCTTCTGGCAAAGAGAATATGGCGGAAGGCCGGACATTCTGGGGAAAACCATCTTCATCGACAGGCATCCGATCCAGATCGTGGGGGTGACGGAGCCAGGATTTAATGGAACCGAAGTCGGCAATTCGGCAGACGTCATGGTCCCGCTCTGCGCGGTCGCGGTGATTGGCAGCGGCTACCCCCACATGCTCGAAACGAATTTTTATCCGGTCGGTTGGCTGGAAGTCATTGGACGCCTGAAGAGCGGTGTCTCGGCAACTCAGGCGGCGACCCGCTTAAGAGTCGTCGCGCCGCAAATCTATAAAGGGACTTTCGACGAGCGTGGCCTGGTGAGGGAAGATGGCCGCCCATTGTCGCCGGAGAGTAAAGACCGGTATCTAAGCCAGACCTTTGATCTTCAACCTGCGGCAAACGGGATCTCCTATCTTCGGCGGGAATACCGTCCGGCACTGGCCGTCTTGATGGCGATCGTGGCCGTGGTATTGCTCATCGCTTGCGCCAACGTGGCAAACATGCTGCTTGCCCGAGGCGTGACCAGACAGCGCGAGATTGCGATCCGCGCGGCGGTCGGGGCGGGTCGTGGCCGGCTCATTCGCCAGTTGCTCACCGAAAGCCTCCTGCTTTCGAGCATCGGCGCGATGCTCGGCATTCTGTTTGCGCAGTGGGCAAGCCGCGTGCTCGTCTGGTTCCTCGATACCTCGCTCGATCTCACGCTAGACCTTCGGGTGCTCGGCTTTACGGCGGCCGTTGCTGTTTTCACTGGTCTGTTGTTTGGAATGGCGCCGGCGTGGCGATCTACACACGTTGAGCCTCAATTGGCAATGAAATCCGCTGCCCGCGGCGTAGCTGAAGGGACGAAGTTCGGTCTCGGCAAAGCGCTGGTTGCGGCGCAGATTGCTCTATCGCTGGTTTTGGCCGTGGGCGCGGGCTTGATGGTATCCACCTTCTGGAAACTCACCGCGCTTGACGCGGGGTTCGACCGTGAGCAGGTTCTCCTCGTCAGCGCGAATCTTCGCGATGGCAACTATCCGAGGGAACGATGGTCCGCCGTTTATCAGGAAATGCTGGAACACTTGCGTGCGACTCCGGGTCTTCGCTCGGCCAGCGTCTCTTCGATTACGCCGGTCTGCCACTGCCGCTGGGCCGGTGAAGTGGAGGTTGACGGCTACACGGCCAAATCACACGACGATACCCTGGCCTCATTCAGTGCCGTGAGCGACCAATATTTTGAGACGATCGGTACCGCAATCGTTGCCGGCCGCGATTTCAACAGCCGAGACACCTCTACTTCACTCAAGGTCGCCATTGTGAGTCTATCCTTCGCCCAAAAATACTGTGGTTCAGCGAATCCGGTCGGTCAACATTTCCGCATCCCTGGCGCGAACCGCATCCCTGACGCAAACGGATCGGAAGTCGCGTCGGGTGCGACGAGCAACCTAGTGGAGATCGTCGGAGTGGTGAAGGACGCGAGATACAGTTCGCTGCGAGACGACCCATCGCCCTTCGTCTTCATCCCGTGGGGTCAAGGCGGCGCAGCGGGTCCGCTCACCAGCTTCGAGCTGCGGGCGATCGCCGGCGCCCCCACGGCACTTATCTCCGGAGTGAAATCCGCGATCGCCGACGTAAATCCTGACGTCTCGATCGAGTTTCAAACGTTGGCGGCTAAGACCAGCGACTCGATCTCCCGGGAACGGCTGCTGGCAGCGCTCTCCGGCTTCTTTGGCGGCCTCGCGCTCTTGCTCGCAAGCATCGGCCTTTACGGTGTCATGTCATACAACGTCACCCGCCGGCGGAACGAAATAGGCATTCGTATCGCTCTCGGCGCCGAGCCGACACGCGTACTTCGGATGGTCATGCGAGAAGTGTCAATTCTGGTTGGCGGGGGAATCGCGATAGGACTGGGCCTGACGATCGCGACGACACGTCTCGTAGGGAGCTTCTTGTACGGTCTCACGCCGAACGATCCTTTCACCCTGGCGGTTGCGATGGTCATACTCGTTAGCGTGGCGTTGCTGGCTGGTTACCTGCAAGCGCGCCGGGCGGCACGTTTGGACCCGATTGCCGCTCTCCGCGAAGAGTGAACTTAACGTCTGCGAGTCCGCCATGACCCAAGACGCCCAGTGGAGCAGGGGTTTAGTTAAGTTAGCACTAACGGCGGGGGCCGTCACTAGGATCAGAGACGAATCGCATTTATAAATACCATATAATCAACAACTTGTACGTTGGTTTACTGGTGAGCCTGGGGGCGCCCTCTGGGCCCGAGAGGCTTCATTCTGATTCATTCTGATTCATTCTGACTCATTCTGACTTCATCTGGCTTCAGCCGCCGTCCGGACTTGGGCGGAAGCGCAGGTTGCAAGCTGAAGCTTGCTCCAGCAAGAGCGTCTTCAACGGTGCCGGGGGAACGGTACAATCGGATCATGGAAGCTTTGGAGAAAGCTACTTTCGCCGCAGGATGCTTTTGGGGCGTGGAGGCGACGTTCCGGCAGCTCGCCGGCGTGAAATCCACGCAGGTGGGCTACACTGGCGGAACGCTGAAAGATCCCAGCTATGAAGCTGTCTGCACCGACCGCACCGGCCATGCGGAGGCGATTGAAATCACCTTCGATCCTCAAGTCGTTTCCTACCACGATTTGCTCGAAGTCTTTTGGAAAAATCACAATCCCACGACTTTGAACCGGCAGGGTCCAGACTCCGGAACTCAATACCGCTCGGCGATTTTTTTCCATTCGCCTCGGCAGGAAGCCGAAGCCAAGGCTTCCCGCGACGCCGCGCAGAGCCGGTTTTCGCGTCCGATTGTGACCGAAATCGTTCCCGCCGGGGAGTTTTGGCGCGCCGAAGAATACCATCAGCAATACCTCGAAAAACGCGGCTTGGCGCACTGCCATATCTAAGTTTCAGGATTTGGATTTCAAGTGAAAATCGGATTCGTCAGTCTCGGCTGCCCGAAGAACCTCGTCGATAGCGAGGTGATGATGGGCCAGCTTGCCAGCCGCGGCCACACGCTGACGCCGCACCCGTCGGAAGCCGACGCGATCGTGGTCAATACGTGCAGTTTCATCGACCCCGCCAAACAGGAATCCATCGATACGATTCTCGAAATGGCGGAATACAAGCGAACGGGCCGGGCTAAAAAATTGATTGTGGCGGGCTGCCTGGTGGAACGCTATCGGGATCAGATCGCGCGCGAGCTGCCCGAAGTGGACGCGGTGGTCGGGACGAACGAAATCGAGCGGATCGCGGAGGCTTGCGAGGGGTCGATGGCGCCCCTAGTCAATCCTTTCGAGCCTTATCTCTACCACGAGCTGACTCCGCGCGTGCTCGCGACGCCGCGCCACTACGCCTACATCAAAATCGCCGAGGGGTGCGACCATCCTTGCAGCTTTTGCGTGATTCCTCAATATCGCGGAAAGTTCCGCAGCCGGCGCTTCGAGAGCGTCATTTCCGAAGCGGCCCGCCTGTTTTCGCAAGGCGTGCGCGAGATAAATTTGATCGGGCAGGACACCACCTGCTATGGCGAAGATCTGGGCCTGAAGGATGGCTTGGCGTTATTGCTGGAGCGGCTGGCGCAAATTCCCGCGCCGGAAGGGAAATGGATCCGGTTTCTTTATTGTTATCCGAACAAGATTACACAGCGATTGTTGGATGCCCTCGCCGCGCACGATTCCCTGGTCAAATATATCGATATGCCGTTGCAGCACGCAAGCGCCGGCGTATTGAAGCGCATGAAGCGTGGCGCCCACGCCGACATTTTCCTGAGGCTGATCGAGCGCATCCGCCGCACGATTCCCGGCGTGGCCATTCGCACCAGTATGATCGTGGGATTTCCCGGAGAATCCGATAAGGATTTTGAAACATTGTGCGATTTCGTGAAGGCCGCGGAGTTCGACCGCCTCGGCGTATTTTCGTATTCGGATGAAGATACCAGCGTGAGTTTCCACCTGGACGAAAAAGTGGATGCGCGGACCATCCACTTTCGCAGGCGCAAGCTGATGGCGTTGCAGCGCAAGATTTCGCGAGCGCGCCATCGCGCCCTGGTGGGAAGCGAACGCACGGTTCTGGTGGAGGGTCCATCGACGGATTCGGAGTTGGTGTGGCAGGCGCGTCTCGAGACACAGGCTCCGGAGATCGACGGTGTTTGCTATATTTCCGACCCCGGCGAACAACCCATCCAAGCCGGCCAGTTCCGGCGCATGCGCATCACCAAGGCTCACGATTACGACTTGGAGGGCGGGCTTGAGCCCCCTTTAAAAGAAAAGGCAGGCTTAAGCCTCGCTGCACAGGCTAAATCCTGTGCCACCATCCTGCCTAACCCAACTGCACGAAATGCAGAAACTCCAGTGGGAATATGCAGTGCCCCATTTGTCATAAGGAAGTAGATCCCGACGACGTGCTCATGCCGTTCTGCAGCGAGCGTTGCCGCATCCTCGATCTAGGCAACTGGGCGTCTGAGAAATACGTGATCTCCACCTCCGCGGAGAGCTCGCCTCAGGGGCCGGAAGAAGACGAGGCGTGAAACGCCTGGCTTGGATGATCGCCACGGTGTGCGGATGCGGTCGCGCGCCGGTGGCGCCGGGGACCGTGGGATCGCTGGCCGCCCTCGTCATCGCGTGGCCGCTGTGGCGATTCGCCGCTTTCGGCCCCTGGCATTTTCTGATTTTGGCGATCCTGGCGACTGCGCCCGCGATATGGGCGGCGGACGTGGTCGCGCGCGAAACCGGTTCCAAGGATCCGGGCTTGGTGGTGGCTGACGAAGTCGTGGGGCAATGGATCGCGCTTGCGGGCGCAGTGCGGTTCAACTGGAAAAGCTGGTTAGCGGCGTTCCTTTTGTTCCGGCTGTTCGACATCATTAAGCCGCCGCCGGCGCGGCAGCTCGAAAATGTCCCCGGCGGCGCGGGCATTGTGCTGGACGACGTGGCCGCGGGGATCTACGCTGCGCTTGTATTGTTCGCCGCTGGATGGTTCAATCTTTATTAGATGGCACTTCGTAAAACATCCTCCGCGCGTCCCGAGATCCTGGAGGTCTCGCCGCAAGCGGCCATCCCGGGCGGGGAATTTCAGATTCGCGGTAAGGGCCTGGCCGGCGCCGGGCGTCCCCAGGCTCGCTTCGGCGATGCGCCGGCCGCCGTCGTAATCGGCTCCGATTCCTACGTGGTAGTACGCGTGCCCGACGGCGTTTCCGCCGGCGAGTTGTTTTTGGGATCTAACGGTGGCCCTACCTGGACCTGTCAGATCGGCGTGCAGATCGCCGATGGTGTGCACCCGGTTTCGAACCCAGTGGTGGATCGGCGCGGAGTGACCTACACCACTCTCAGCGGCTCGGCCGGACAAAAGACGCCCGTCTCCGTTTTCAAGCTGGACGTCTCGGGACACCTCAAGCCTCTGGTCACGGATCTGATGAACGCCACCGGTTTGGCGCTCGATAGCTCTCAGACGCTGTATGTATCCAGCCGCAACGACGGCGTGGTCTATCAGGTTTCGGCCAGTGGAAGCCGCGTCCCTTACGTGGAAGGGATGGGCGTGGCCACGGGAATTGTTTTTGACGCAGAGGACAACCTGTACGTCGGCGATCGCAGCGGGACCATTTTTAAAATCAGCCGTCAGCGCCAGATCTACGTCTTTGCCACCATCGAACCGTCGCTCGCCGCATATCATCTGGCCTTGGGCCCGGACGGATTCCTCTACGTCACGGGGCCTACCACTTCCAGCTTCGATTCCATCGCGCGGATTTCGAAGGAGGGCCGCGTGGAGCGCTTCTATCGCGGGCTGGGGCGTCCGCAGGGCCTGGCATTCGACGTGAAGGGGAATCTCTACGTCGCGGCTTCGCTGAGCGGGCGGCGCGGCGTGGTGCGCGTCACGCCGGAAGCCGAAGCCGAGTTGTTCCTCTCAGGACCCTCCATCGTAGGCTTGGCGTTCACGCCTTCCAAGGCTCTGATCCTGGCGACGAATAGCTTGCTGTATCGCGTGAACGCCGGTATCGAAGGCTTCCGCATGCCGGAGTAGCGGCGGACTGCCGTACACCGCTCCCGGCCCAAGACCAATACCAAATTGCTAAGTCATCACCAGACGCCGTCGCGCGTCATCGGTGCGGCCGCGCCACGCTTGGCCGGCAGCATCTGGTGCAATCCCAAACTGCCTTCCTCGAAGGCGACGGCCGAACCGGCCAGATAGAGCTGCCAGATGCGCCAGGTTTGCTCGTCCATGGTTTCGAGGCATTCCGTACGGCGCGCGCGCAGCCGCGTCACCCAGCCTGACTTTCGCACTTCGCGCCGATTTAAAAAAATTCCGAAGAGAATTCGCTTTTGTGTCAACGCGGGTAGTTCGAAAACCCCTTGGGTGAAGACTTCGACCTCTTTTCAAAACGCGGGAATTCTGGCATTCTGCTGCTT
>DATDGT010000042.1:0-20476 GCA_036521975.1 Bryobacteraceae bacterium | reverse complement strand
TTTCCAGACATGCCTCGGTGGCGTCTCTCCTAATGGAGGTACTATGGTAATGATCAACTCTGTTCCGTCCCAGGGCATGGGAAACTCCGTTTCCCGCTTCAGTCTCCTCCCGATCACTCTCCTGGTGTGTGCGGCAACGGTCTCTGTCTGTTCCGGACAGATCGCGGTTTCGACCGGCCGCGCGGACAACCAGCGGACGGGCCAAAATGTCAATGAAACCCTGCTGACGCCTGCCAACGTGAACTCGAACCAATTCGGCGCCCTGTTCAACTACCCAATTGACTATCAGGCGCTGGCGCAGCCGCTGTACGTTCCCAACGTGAACATTCCGGGACAGGGGACGCATAACGTCGTCTACGTCGCGACCATGGCGGATTCGGTCTATTCCTTTGATGCCGACAGCAATGTCGGCTCGAATGCATCTCCGCTGTGGTGGGTGAATTTCACAAATCCTGCCATCTATGGTGACGGAATTGTTTTGGCCAATGGCACCGAAGGCACCCTGCCCTGCGCGGGCACCGGAGCCGGGACCGTCGGTTTCTACCAGGAAGGAATTGCCGGCACTCCGGTCATCGATACCGTGGGGGGTACCTTGTACGTCGTGGCGAAGACGGTTGAAAACGGCACGGTTCGCCATCGCCTGCACGCACTCGACATCACCACCGGGGAAGAAAAGTTCGGTGGCCCGGTTCTCATTTCGGCTACCACCTCTTATACGTCTCCGATCACCGGGAATACGTACAACACCACGTTCAACAGCCTGCACCAGTTGAACCGGCCGGGCCTGCTGCTTCTGAACGGCGTGGTCTACATGGCCTTTGGCTCGAACTCCTGCAATGACGACAACCACGGGTGGGTCCTTTCCTACGACGCTTCAAACCTCGCGCCAATCGCTTCCTTTAACACTTCGCCCGAACATGGATTGGTTTCCATCTGGCAGACCGGCAATGGCATCGCGGCCGATGAGTTTAACAATATCTTCGTGGAGACCGCCGAATCCTGCTATCCCTGTTACGACATCCCGGAAGGTGGCGCGACCTACAGCAACAGCGTGGTGGAACTCGACCCCAACAGTCTCACGGTCACCGATTATTTCACCCCGTGGGACGTGGCGTTCCTCAACCAACACGATGAAGACTTGAGTTCCACCGGAGTTCTCATCCTTCCCGATCAGGCAGGGGCCACCCCTCATGAACTCGTCGCCGGCGGCAAGGAGGGGTTTGTCTATGTTCTCAATCGAGACGACATGGGAAACTACAACTCGACGACTGACCAGATCCTCCAGGAATTCGCTCTGGTTCCGGATGACCAACCCGAACAGGCCAAGGATGTCTTGTTCAGTTCCCCCGCCTACTGGAACAACACCGTGTACTTCACGCCCGATGCCTCTCCGATATTGGCTTATCCGTTGTCCAGCGGATCTCCCCCCCTTGGCACTCCCGTTGCGACAGCCCAGAAATATGTCGGCGCTCACTCGCCATCGGTTTCCGCGAATGGCACCACGAACGGAATTCTGTGGGCCCTCAGCGGCAGTAATCTCGACGCCTTCAACGCGACCACCATGCAACTGCTTTACAGCTCCGACCAAGTCAAGGCGCGCGACACACTGCCCCCGGTCGCTCACTTCGTTACCCAGACCGTGGCAAACGGCAAGGTCTATGTGGCCACGCAAACTACCCTCTCGGCGTATGGGCTCTTGCCGAATCCGGCATTGGTCGGCGGCGGTAATCAGAGCGCCACCGTACTGACGACTCTCCCTGCAGCCATCCAGGTGCAGATCGTCAACCCCTACGGCGGGGCTGGAATTGCTGGGGTGACCGTGAGCTTCAGCGACGGCGGCAAAAAGGGCACCTTCAATCCGGCCAGCGCCGTGTCCGATAGTAACGGCAACGTGTCGACCAGCTACACCTTTTCGAAAACCGCAGGCGTTGTCACCATCACGGCGAGCGCTTCCGGAGGCACGAGGATTGCCTTCACGGAAACCGCGCTCCCCGGGCCCGCGAAAGGAGTAGCCGTTGCTTCTGGGAGCGGGCAGTCTGGGCAAACGGGATCGATCCTGCCCATGCCACTGAAGGCCAGGGTCGTGGACGCCTATTCGAACGGCGTGGCGGGCATTACGGTAGCGTTTGTGGACAAGAGTGGGGCCGGCACTCTCAATCCGACGAGCGGCGTGTCTAACGCCACCGGATTCGTGCTGGCCAGTTACCAGCTCCCGAACACAGCCGGGACATACAAAATTGTGGGCAGCGCAACAGGACTTTCGGAGAAGGCGCAGTTCACCGAATATGCCACGGGCGATGCTCCGGCAAACGTGGATGTCGTTTCCGGAAATAATTAGACGGCCCGGTAAATACGGCGTTGTCGCAGCCTCTGGTGGTGGAGGTCAGCGATCAAGGAGGAAACCCAATCGCCGGTGTTTCGGTGGTATTCGCGGCGCCCTCTGGGACCTTCACCGGCAGCCCGGCGGTTACCGGCTCGAACCGACAAGCTACGGTCGAGACTACACCACGGGGAGTTCCGTCGGCGCAGTTACCGTTACCGTTGCCGTGGACGCGCTGAACACGCAGATCTCGGTGAATGAGACCGCGGGCGCACCGGCTACGTGGACCATCAGCGAGGGGGGAACAATCGGGTCGAGACCGCGGGTACGACGCTGCCCCAGGCATTGAGCTTCGTAGTAGCTGACCAATACGGCAACCCAGTTTCGGGTGCCGCGGTCAACTTTAGTGACGGCGGCGTGGGAGGATCGTTTTCCTATGCCAATCCGGTGACTACCAACAACACGGGGACAGCCAGCCAGCTCTACACGCTCACCCCCCAAATCCGCACAACGGTCAACGTGAGCGCGACCGCTGCGGCGTGGCTATGACGGCTGTCTTCACCTAGACCGGTCAGTAGAAAAGCATGTTACGCTGCTTAGGCGGTGGTGCCATCCGGCGGGCTGAAGCGGTTCTGTCATCGGAATCCACGTGGCGAGGAAAGCTCGAGTGAGAGTGTTGTGGGTGAAGGGAGGCAAGCTCCTCCCGGTCGATACTGGCGGCAAAATTCGTTCGTTCAACATCCTGCGGCGGGTCTCGAAAGACCATGAGCTCACGCTGGTTTCCTACTACGGCGGACGGCGCGATCCCGACTACGAGGCGGCGCTTCCCCAGCAATTTCCCCAATCGCAAGTCGTTTATACTGCCGCTCCCGACTCCGACGGGTTTCGAGGTGTCCTGGACTACCTTTACCGGTTGCCGCGACTGGTGCCCTATTCGGTTTCCAAGTTCACGCATCCGGCGGTTCGCAATCTGGTTCGGAGCCAGCTTTCGAGCGGGCAGTTCGACGTAGCGATCTGCGATTTCCTGGCCCCGTCTTTGAACTTTCCAAAAAAACCGCCGATACCGTGCGCGCTCTTTCAGCACAATGTGGAGAGCTCACTGTGGGAACGGATGGCGACGACCGAATCGCATCCGCTGAGGAAACTGTCGTACACGCTCGAGTGGGCGAGAATGTCGCGGTACGAACGGCGAGTGCTCGGCCGCTTTCATCACGTCATCGCGGTTTCAGAAAACGACCGCCAACAGATGCTGGAGATGGATCCGGAGTGCGAGATCACGGTGGTACCAACCGGCGTAGACACACAGCAGTTCCAGGTTGCGCCGCCGTCGACGGCTACGCCTCCTCGGATCGTATTTACGGGCTCGATGGATTGGGAACCGAACGTTGATGCGATGGAATATTTCTGTGGGCAGATCTGGCCCCGCATTCTGGCGGAGTTTCCCGACGCACTTTTCCAGATTGTCGGGCGGAATCCCTTCGCGAGAGTGCAGCGTCTTGCTTCCGGGTCGGTCGAGGTAACCGGAACCGTTCCGTCGGTTACGGATTATCTTCGGGATGCCACCGTGGTGGTCGTGCCGTTGCGCATCGGCGGCGGAACTCGGCTCAAGATCTATGAAGCGATGGCCATGGGCAAGGCGTTGGTCTCGACTTCCATTGGAGCCGAGGGACTCAGCTTCCAGAACGGCCGCGATCTCCTGCTCGCCGACGATGCCTCTTCGTTTGCCGAGGCTATTCTTCTTCTGCTTCGCGATGCCCAGGTGCGAAGGAGGTTCGAGCAGGCTGCCGTCGAACTGGCCGCGCAGTTTGACTGGTCGGTGGTTGCCGGACGGTTTGCCGAGGTGCTGCAAGCGATGGCGTCTGGCAGTTCTTCGGCGCCGCGGGCCAATCATCGGGTGGCGGTCAACCGCTAGGCCACAACAATAGGCGCAAGGTTTCCGTTGGTAATCTGAACCGCCATCGACAAAGTTGACAACCCTGCGTTTCCCGCGAGAGCATGAAAATTGCCGATAGTTCCAAGTGTTCGCATTGGTTTGAATTTCAAGGGTGAATTTCAGGGTTTCGACAGCCACCGATGACAACAGAACTTCTCGGGTACGGAATTGGTGTCGTGGTGGTGTGGTTGGTGGCGATGCGGCTTCGTTCCGTCACCGCCCGGCAATCGCTTTACCTCGTTGCCAGTTGGCTCTTCTACCTCAGCTGGGGATCGTGGTTGATCGTCGTGCTGCTGTTCAGTTCGCTGATGAACTACGCCTTGGGCGAGTGGCTGAAAAAGCGGATTACCGCGGGGCGGCTGTGGACTGGAATCATTCTCAATCTGGCGCTTCTGAGTATTTTCAAATACCTGCCCTTGCTCGCGACCGTCGCACCGTCCGGTTCGCCGCTTTTGCTGCTGAAGCGAGTGGTTTTCCCTTTAGGAGTTTCCTTCTGGACGTTCCAGGCGCTGGGTTATCTGTTGGAGCTGTATCGCGAAGAAGAGCTGAATCCGACCCTGCTGGAGTTTTGCTTGTACATGGCGTTTTGGCCGACGGTGTTGCAGGGGCCGATCTGCCGGATGTCGAGCATGCTGCCGCAATTCCGCCAGGATTGGTCCGTGACCGAAGACGATCTGACAACCGGAGTGCGCCGCGTTTCGATTGGCATCCTCATGGTTGTGCTCTCGGAGGTCATGAGCGGCGGCCTGTACGCGGGAGCTGGGGTGGACGCGGTTTTCGCACACGCGACTTTCGGCAATGCCGCGGGACGATTGGGCGGAACCGATGTCTGGTGCATGATTACCGCTTACGCATTCCAGCTGTACTTCAGCTTCTGCGGATACTGTCACATCGTGATTGGGGCCGCACGCTTGTTTGGGATCCAGTTGCAGGAAAACTTTAACCGCCCCTATCTGTCGACTACGATTTCCGTCTTCTGGACACGGTGGCACATGTCGCTGTCATTCTGGATTCGCGATTTTCTTTTTCTGCCTCTCGCGACCATGCGGCGCGAGGTGTGGTGGCGCAACTTGTCGCTGGTGATCGCCATGTTTGTTTTCGGCGTGTGGCACATTACGCCGGGGGAGAAAGGGAATGTCCTGTTCATGATGTGGGGCATTTGGCACGGCATTTTGCTGGTCCTGCATCGACAATGGCAGGAGTTTCGCAAGCGGGTGGGATTCGAATGGACCGGCGTCGTGGCCACCGCAATCTCCTGGTGGCTGACCTTTTCCGCAGTATGCATCGGCTACATTTTCTTTCGCACGGAGAGCGTCCACCAGGCCTTCGCCATGCTGAAGGCGATCGTTTCGCCGCACACGTATCGGCATCTGTCGCTGGACCACAGCTTTTATGTGATGACATTGCTGGCTGCGGTCGGTTACTTCGCGGTCATCGGCGCGGGCGAACTACTCGATCGTCTCAGTGAAATTGCACCCGGCACGCGCGGAACTTCGCTCGGCAATCTCGTCGGCACCGTTTTCGGCACCCTGGCGCGCGAACGTTGGGTGTGGATTACTCCGGTGGTGATTGTCCTGGCGCTCTACTTGAGCGTCATCTTCCAGCCCGGACCGGCGGAGACCGGCCCGGTGATGTACGCGTTGTTCTAGAGAAGATCGAGAGTCGCCGTGACTAGAGGCGTCTGCCGAGCTGCGCTCGGAGGAACAGCTGAGGGCAGCCGTCCCTACACGAGTACTGCCGCAGAATTACTTCGGTGATGACCAGCAAGGTTTAGAAAGCAACGCTATGCTAGCATTCAGTCAGGGTTGGAGCGGAGAAGTGAGGTTCAGCCGTTTGTGCCGTTAACAGTGAGTGACCGGACAGTGGATAGTCGCCCGACGCCTACGACCGAGTACAAGTCCCTTCTCAAGTCCTTTGCCATTCGTCTTTGCGTCGCCGCGACGTTGGGCGTAGTTCTGCTGGGAGCGGTCGAATTATATTCCTATCGGCGTTACCTTCCCGCGGCTCGCGACGTGATGGAACCGGCGGTCAAATTGGACTTGGCCGAGGGTGGGACCACGGCAGAGCGCGAGTACTGGAAGGAATTCGAGCAGGCTAACAAAGTGACGTACCACCAGTATGTGCTCTGGCGGCGGGCTCCTTATCAGGGGAAAGTGCTTTCCATCAATCTGGACGGCGTTCGCCGAACCCTGCACACCGAGTGCGATGACAAGAGCTTCACGATATGGATGTTTGGCGATTCGGTGATGTGGGGGGCGGGTGCGCCGGACGAAGAAACCATCCCGTCATTCGTAGCGCGTGGCTACGAAAGGGTCGGCCGCGAGGTCTGCATCGTGAACTATGCCGAGAAGGGCTGGGCCAACACCCAGGAAATGGTGGGGCTGATTGAGCAACTCAAACACGCCACCCGCAAGCCCGATATCGTGCTTTTTTACGACGGAGGCACCGAGGCCTTTGCCGCTTATCAGAGCGGCCGTGCGGACGTGCACAGCAATTACAACTCCTTCAAGAATTTTCTGGACAATTGGGGCGCCTCGCAGAAAGCGGGATTTTCCTACTTGCGCCAGACCAACACCTATCGCTTCCTGGAGAGGATTGCGGTCAGAGCGCCCTTCCACAACCAGAAGGACGAGGCGCCGAAGACAGGGCAGGATACAGAGACGCTTTCTGCCGCGGTGGTCGAAAATTACCTTCAGAACATCGACATCGTGAACTTGCTGGCGAGGCAGTACGGCTTCCGCGCAATTTTCGCGTGGTATCCCAACCTGGCGATCGGACATAAGGAACTGACGCCCTCCGAACAACAAGTGTTGAACATGGAATATCAGAAGTTCCCGGGTCTGGGATCGATGTATCAGGCGACCTACAAACGGGGTCGCGAAGTAAAGAGGCCGGATTTTTATTATCTCGGCGACCTTTTGGATGAGCAGAAGAGCTCGCTCTATGTGGGCATCTCGCACCTGAAGCCAGAGGGCAACCAGATTGTCGCCGACCGGCTGTTCGATATCCTGGAACATCCCGGCTTGCCCTCGGCTAACGTTTCCGGGCCGGTTTCCGACATTCGGGGTAAGTAGCGGTTCGATGCAACCGGACTTCGATTCAAACTGACCGTTCCAACGGACTCGTTTCCCATGAAACCCAGGTGACTGATGGCGCCGCCGCAACAATCGAGAAGCTTGATCAGCGGTTTTATTCGTTCCCTGCTGGCCCATCCCAGCAGAGGGTCGCTCGAACTCGGTGAGCTGTCCCTGAGTTATGAGGAACTCTGGAATTATGCCGGGAGAATCACGGCTTCGCTCGAGGACACTCTGGATCCCTCCGAGAACGTCGTGGCCGTCCTCGCCAATCGCAGTGTTGGCGCGTACGGCGGAATATTGGGGGTGCTCGCGAGCGGACGAGGCTACGTTCCACTGAACCCCAAATTCCCCCTGGAGAGGACGCTGGTCATGCTGAAGGCGTCCGGATCGAAAACGCTGGTGGTGGGACAGGAGTGCGCGGCTACGCTCGCGTCGTTGCTTCCGCGTCTAGATAGACCGCTGACGCTGATCGTGCCCGATTCCGGCTGGCAACCAGAGAGCGGTCATCTTGCACGCCACCGGATTGTCCCGGCTCGGCAGTTGCGGAAGATCGCCGATCCCTGCGACCCGGTTGTTGCGGGAAGCGACACGGCCTATCTGCTGTTCACTTCCGGCAGCACAGGGGTACCAAAAGGAGTGGCCGTCAGCCAAGCGAATGCCGTCGCATACCTGGAATATGCCGCGAAGCGCTTTGGCATGCATAGCGGAGATCGTTGTTCGCAGAACTTTGATCTGACCTTCGATCTCAGCGTGCATGATCTGTTTACCTGCTGGGATGCGGGAGCAACGCTGTGTCCGTATGCCGAGCAGACACTCACTCCGGCGACTCTGGTGGAGGAGAAGGAGCTGACGTGCTGGTTCTCGGTGCCCTCCGTGGCCATGTTCGCTTCGAAGCTGGGACTGCTGGAGCCGGGAGCATTTCCGACTCTACGCTGGAGCCTGTTTTGTGGGGAAGCGCTTTCTTTGAGCCTGGCCGCGGCGTGGCAGGAGGCCGCGAACAATTCCATCCTGGAAAACCTGTACGGGCCGACCGAGGCGACGATCGCCATTACTTACTACCGCTGGGACCCCGCCACTTCGCCGGCGGAGTGCGTGCGCGGACTGGTGCCCATCGGCTGGCCGTTTGACGGGCAGCAAGTCTGCGCGGTGAACGAAGATCTCGCTCCCGTTCGATCGGGAGAAAGTGGCGAGCTATGCCTGGGCGGATCGCAGGTGACTCGTGGGTACTGGAACGATCCGGAAAAGACAGCGAAGAGTTTCGTTCGCCTGAAGCACACCGGGGAGCAAGTGTGGTACCGCACGGGAGACCTCGTGCGGCAAGATGAACGCGGGTGCCTGTGCTACCTCGGCCGCCGCGATTTTCAGGTCAAGGTCAATGGGTATCGCGTGGAGTTGCAGGAGATTGACCTGGTGCTGCGGCAGGCCGCGCGCACCGAATTGGCGGTTGCGATCCCGTGGCCTTTGTCGGACGGTTCCGCATCCGGCATTGTCGGGGTGCTTTCGGGATCCGATCCAGCGCTCGACCAGCAAATCATCGCCGCTTGTGAAGCCCGACTACCGCGCTACATGGTTCCCAATCGCATTTACCACTTCCCGCAAATTCCGCTGAACGTGAACGGCAAGATCGATCGTGGGAAGATTACCGCGATGCTGGCCGACTGGAAGCAATGAGGGCGTTCGAGAGGTCAAAGATCAAAGGTCGGGATCAACGCTCATCGGAATCAACCATCAGAGGTCGCGTTCCCGTAGTCAGCAGTTGATCGATCGACCGCTTGTCCGCTGGCGGTGGGATTTTCATTTCTACAGTTCTTGTTTAGCGAGTCGTCGTCCAGTCCTAATCGTCGTCCGGATCGGTTGCCGGTTCCGTGCTGTTGATGAAATCATCCGCGTCATACTCCGCTGGGATGGCATGGAAGTCATGAGTCCAGGGGAGATTGGGAAGTCCTCAAAAACAGCGCCGACTTTGGGCGAGAACTCTTGCTTGGGATGAGCGCCGTGGTGTTCGACCTCTGGGGTAAAGATGGACGCTTCGAGTTCGGACCCAGCCGGTTCCCCCCGCGGTTTCGCCGAGCTCGCAAAGGGAGAATATTGCTGTTTCGCTCCACTTAGTCGACATTCACCGTAAAGGGAACTGAACTCAGGCCTGGCGAAGAAGCCGTGACCGTCACCGTACCTGTCTGGGCGGGAGCGGTGTAGCGCGTCGCCGCGATTCCCTTAGCGCTGGTAACCGCAGGATCCGGCGAAGAGCTGCCGCCCGCCGCGCCGTCGCTGTACGCGACAGAAATTCCGAGTGCCGGATTCGCGTACTGATCCACGACAACAACCTGCAACAGCTTAGCTGTGGCAGTATTAAGAGTGTCACTATCGAGCTTCCGCAATCTGGCCCTTGCTTCTGCAATCTGACCCAAAGGAATTTCAGTTCTTGACTGGCTTACCAAACTTCTCCGCGGTGGCGAACATGAGGCGTACCGTGTCCATGTCTTTCGCTTGCACCTTGCCGGCAGGAACCTTGCGGCCGGCGATTCTTTGAAGTTCCAAAAAGATGTCGATCAGTGCGAAAGAATCGATCAGTCCGGAAGAAACCAGCGGCGTGTCCTCGGTTATTTCACTCTTGCCCTTTATCACCTTTTCGGCGATATAGCCGGTCAATTCCTTCATTCTTTCGCTGCTGTCTGCCGCCTGCTCAACCGCCACGATTGGTTTTCTCCAGGGTTCTGCTTGTTTTCGATTCCTTCATCCAACCCTGCAAATTTGAATTCGATCGCTGTCTATTCCGACCCCGTCTAGGGCTTCGGATGAGCGGCGAAGAAGAGCCAGCGATCAACGTCGGTCTGCGGCTCCGGGTTGTGCCCGACGCCCGCTTCCCAAATGAATTGTACCTCGACATTGTTGGTGCAGCCCGTGGCAATGTTCCCCGTATCGCCCGAAATGCCCGGAGTGGGCGCATCGTTGGTGTTGTTGGGCACACCATTCAAACACAAAGGCTGCGTGGTTTCGAGCGTGGTGCAGCTATTCTGTGGTGCTGTCACCCAGTATTTGAAAGTGTCATCCACCGTATCCAAGGTGAAAGTCACACTAGAGTAGCTGGTCGTGCCGTAGCCGCAGGGCCACAAGTTCTCATCCAGCGTGCCGTGCCACTCCTGAACCGAAATGCTGTTGGTTGGAGGGTTCGGCGGGTCGGGCAGCGGTGGAGAAACGGTCCCTTGCTCATTGACGAGCTGGCCCGAAACCGGAGCAATCGCCGCTACCAGATCGGAGATCTCGACGCCGACACGCTCGGTCATTTGCGCGCCCGAGGAAAAGCCGGTGACGTAAACCTGATTTGCATTCACGTTGTACAGAGTGGTGAGATTCGTGATCAGAGCTCGCAGGAACCCAGCATCGTCAGGGCAGGCAGTTGCCGGTGGCGCGGTACAGGTCCCGGGTGCGGGCGGTGGAAATGCTGCGTCCATGAAATACGAGTTCCAGTTCCATTGGGTCGTTGCCGGATCCCACGTGGAAGCGGGTTTGACGAGGATAAAGCCGTACTCGTTGGCGATGGTATTCCAGCCAAAATTCAAGGAAATGACGGCCTCTGGGTCAAAGGTGGAAGTGTACCTGGTTCCGTGCAGCATTAGGACCATGGGCGGATTTGCAGGGAGAGCCGTGGGCACAAAAACCTCGTAATAACGAGTGATGCTATCCCAGGTCATCGTGGAATCAGTGAATGTTCCGGCACCCCAGGTTTCGCTCACCGCCCCTGAGGTGCTGGCCGCGAACGAAGTGCTGCGGTTATATTCGGCTGTAATCGACTCGGTGGTGGTGACTTCTTTTGTGATCTTGTAGGTGGCCAGACCCCCGGAAAGCGGGGCATTCCCTAGCTTCGTACTCCCGGCGTAAAACCCCACCGTACCGGTGACCGTGGCGCCGGATCCGGTTGTCACGTTCGACGTAAAGGTCACAAGCTGCCCAACATTTGCCGGATTCTGCAAGGAAGCCAAAGTGGTCGTTGTCGGGGCTGGATCTACGACCTGCTTCACCGCGATCGACGTGCTGCCGGCGTAGATCGAGTCGCCCTCGTATACCGCCTTGACGTTGTCCGTACCACCCGTCGACAGCGTCGAGGTCGTAAAAGTGGCCGAGCCATCGCTCAAATTCCCGGTTCCCAGTTCGTTTGCCCCCTGCATGAAGGCAACGACATCTCCATTTGCTGATGCTGGCAGCGGGCCGGCCGCGGAACTGACTATTGCGGTAAACGTCACCGCCTGCCCATACGTGGACGGATTCAGCGAGGACGACAGGGTGGTCGTGGTCTTGGTCAACGCCGCGCTCAGGCTGGACGCTGTTCCGAGCAACAGGACGATCAGGGTTCTAGCAATTTTCATGCAGGATCTAGCCTCGTTTCGGCAAAGAGTTGGGTTGGCGTGTTTCTCGCTAGGTCCCGAGTGTCAGTCTGGTGGGGCTACCGACTGCTGCAGCGCAGAATACCATGTCCGGTAGGCTTGTCAACACCCCACGGAAGTGCCGTAGAAGGGCGTACCGTAAACTATTGACAACAAGCGTTTTAGATTGGGGAACAAGCCGCGACCGAGACCAACCTCGGGTCTCGAACGAGGTTGAAACGAAGTCCGTGTGTGCGTCGGAACTGCTCGTTCGCCGCGCTGCGGATCGTCATCTTTCCTCTTTCCCTCACCGCTGGTGGCCGTGGGCTCGGTTCTTACGCAGCTTCGCGGCTAAAAGCCGTAGAGCTTTGTTCCACCGTGTCGCCGAAATTCTGGTTCGCACGCACGCCCTTTCCCGGTTGAGCTGCCGCGGTGCGGAGAGAACGACCTTAGATTCTGCCCGCCCCGCGCTTCGCTACTTCCAGCACAGCCATGAAGTGACCGGCGATGGCCCGCGCAGCGTGCGAGTCGGAACGAGCGCATCTGGCGGTTTTCGCCGAATCAGCGCGCGGGACCTTACGCCCATGAGTCATTCTAGGAACTTCGCTTCGACCGATGTGCAACGAGTGAACAAACAAGTTGCATCCAATCGAAGGCGTCGACGTACAATCTGCGAACTGCGATATGAGGGAGACGTGCGACCGATCTCCGAGGTTGCAAGTCGCGCACGGGCAGGGTTGAAGTCCGATCGTTCCCGGCGATCGAAGCCTCAAGGCAGAGGAGTTCTACGTTTTCGAGAAAGGCAATTTTGCATGCTTCCGCCGAGATTCGGGCTGCTGTTGGTTTCAGTCGTTTGCCTTGCGGTGATCCTGGCACGATGCGGCGGCGGGAGCGCTCCAACCCCTCCACCCCCTTCACCGACGCAGATCAAACACGTGGTGATTATTGTCCAGGAGAACCGAACTCCCGACAATCTGTTTCAGGGATTGTGTTCCGCCAATGGCGGAGTGCCCGGCTGCGGGACCGGTACCGCGCAGTACGACATCGCCAGCCAGGGCTTAACCTCTTCGGGAACGATGATCCCGCTTACGCCGGTCTCGCTGGGAACGAACTATGACCTGGGCCACACTCACTCCTCTTTCCTCGAAGCCTGCGACTACAATGCCTCGACCAACACTTGCGCAATGGATGGCGCGAACACGAACAGCTGTGCTCCAGTTCAGAACTGCCCTGCCAATCCGGAATACCAATACGTGCAACCGTCCGATGTCGAACCCTACCTCACCATGGCCGGGACCTACACCTTCGGCGACCACATGTTCCAGAGCAACCAGGGACCAAGTTTTCCGGCACATCAGTACATCATTTCGGGCACGTCGGCGATCTCGGCAACGAGCACCATTTCGGTTTCCGAAAATCCGGGCGACAACCTCCGCACCGATGGCACCTATGGGGCGGGATGTCTGGCGCCTCCCGGCGCCAAGGTAGGGGGCATCGATACCAGCCAACCGAGCCCGGAAACGCCTCCGACCGTGATCAACTATCCGCTGTGCTTTGAACATCCGACGCTGACCGACCTGCTGGACGCCGCCAACCTCAGTTGGAAGTATTACGCACCCTCGGCGGGCTCGATCTGGACGGCGCCGGATGCGATCGAGCACATGTGCCAACCTTCGGGACCAGCCGACGCCAACGCATGTAGCGGACCCGACTGGACCAACGCCGACCCTAAAGTTGTGATCGAGGGATCAGGCGCGCAGATCCTTACCGACATTTCTAGCGGACAACTTGCCGCCGTGAGCTGGGTCATTCCCGCGGGCCAGAACTCCGATCACGCCGGCTACCCGGATGACAATGGGCCATCATGGGTGGCAGCCATCGTGAATGCCATTGGTCAGAGCCCGTACTGGGCAGACACGGCGATCATCGTTAGCTGGGATGACTGGGGCGGGTGGTACGATCACGTGCCGCCGTCGCAGATTCGAGACTCCTACGAATACGGGTTTCGGGTGCCACTGATCGTGATCTCAGCCTACGCGAAGCCGGCCTACATCTCGCACGTGACTCACGATTTCGGCAGCATTTTGAAGTTCGTGGAGACGGTCTTCGCTCTCGGGGAGATTGACCCGGCGGTGGGTTATGCCGACTCGCGCTCGGACAATTTGTCGGATTGTTTCAACTTCAGCCAGACGCCACTGGTGTTCACGCCGATCTCGGCGTCGCAGGATGCCAAGCATTTTCTGAATGACAAGTCTCCGCCCACACCACCGGATAACGACTGAGGTCGCGTGGCAGTGCTAGCTTTCCTGCGGATAGATTTCGACCGTGTCGCGTGCCCCGCCGCGCTCCGCGACAACCGGAGTTTCCTTGGCGGCAAGCTCTCCGACTCGGAGAGCCCGCTTGGTCCATACCACCCAAAGGAGCCCCAGCCCGTAAACCACCCCGGCGATCCCGAGTTGCACGGCCAGCTGCTCATAATTGTGCGGGATGAACCAGCGCTGCATCAGGAGAAGGGCGAGTACCAGTGGTGCTGCGATGAGGAGCGGCAGAGTATAGGCTTCCCGCAAGTACGTTTGCAGACGAATCCCGAGTTGCTTGCACAAATGGCCCGGCATGAACAGGACCATGCTGCACGCCAGCGGGATGGCGGTGCCATACGCGTCGCCCACGATTCCATAGGGACGCACCAGAATGATGCTTAGGATCAAGTTACAAATGCCTTCGACGAGCGTAACGAATGCCCATGTCCTGTGCTTGCCGATTCCGAACAGCACTCGCCCGGAGCCCGCCTGCGCCCACATGAGAGTAGCCGGGATGATCA
The DNA here is from genome assembly GCA_036521975.1 of Bryobacteraceae bacterium. Taxonomy (GTDB): domain Bacteria; phylum Acidobacteriota; class Terriglobia; order Bryobacterales; family Bryobacteraceae; genus Palsa-187. The sequence continues at coordinate 5,964 of DATDGT010000042.1, read as the reverse complement.
GGATGACGAGGACCGGGTAGCTGGTAGCAATGTATTTTTTTCCAACCCACACTTCGATGACCGACTTGCCCAGGAGCAACAGAGTAGCCGTGATGGGGAAACAGGTAAACGCGCATAAGCGGTTCCCGGCAACGAAAACTTTCCGTAGCCGGTCCGTATCTCCGATCGCCTCGGACTGGCTGGCCAAGGGAAGAAAATTTTGCGCCAGCGCCATCACGACCTGTTGCGTGTAATTCACGATGCGGGAGCCGATGGTGAAATAGGTGATGGCGGCAGCCGACATCATGGTGCCAATCACGATCGTGTCGGTTTTGAACTTGAGCTGGGCCGCGATCATAATGATCAGCGTGACACCGCTATAGTTCGCCATCATTCGAAAAGTGGTGCCGTCCACATACTTCAGCCCAAAAGGGACCGGACAGATGCGGAACGCAATGGCCCCGCGCACCAGGGAGGTGATGAGAGGAAGCACAACGGTGATCAACGCCAGGGTGAGTAGTCCCTTCCCGTGCGTCAGAGCCAGTACGATCAGAGCTACGCGGACGGCATTGGCAGCCACGCTCGTCCAATTGTTGATGTAGAACTTCTGCAGCCCGTCCAAAAACCCGCCCACTACGCCTAACGGGAAGCCGAGTGCTATGGCGGTTCCAACCATCAACAACAATAAGCGGGCGGTGGAATGAAGTCCTGCGGGAATCTTGAAGATGGTGTCCACGTAGAGCGAGAGAACAGCGGTGACCAGCAGACTCAGAATGCCGATGCAACTGTAGCTGAAAAGGCTGGTGTTGATCAGCTTGGCGAGGTCTTCAATGTCGTCGATGGCGGTGAATTTCGAGACGTAGCGAACCACCGAGGAACGGATCCCGAGATCGAACAGGCCGTAGTAGCCGGTGATCGCAAAAATCAAAACCCAGATACCGGAGGCGGTATCGCCCAGCCGGTGCAATATGAAGGGGTACAGAAAGATGCCGACGACCACCTCCACGCCCAGGGAGAACCAACTGGAACCGACGTTCTTGATGATCTGCCGCTTGTTGATTTTACTCATTCCGAGAGGATGACTCTTCCTACAGTTTGCACTCGCTGCCCCCTAAAGTGGCTGACCCGTCCTGACCCATGCCGGTACAGTCTTGTTGTCCAATTCAGGAGTCTGCAGCGGGTAGCCGAGAAAATTCATGAGCGGGGCCCAGGCTATTTCGATCTCCTCCGCCGAATGCCCCGGCAGAGCTTCCCTCCATCCGCCCGACTTGGCCACGCGGACAAAGGGAATCTCCTTGCGGGTATTCTTGGTTCCAGTCCACTGGTCGGCTTGCTGTATTTCGAGCTTGCGCATGCGATCCGCCGAGCTCCGTTCGACGGCCGTCTGGAGACGTTCCTGCCCGGCCTGAATGCCCAGGAATTCGGCGATTTTGCCGGTTTCGCCGATCGGGTCCGAGACCAGGTCCTCGTAGCGCACCAAGAGAAATGCCGGGTCACCGTGGCGGGCAGCGATCCAACTGGCGGTGTGTTCCCACCAGGAACCATACGACGAGGTCTCACCCTTGATGAAGCGCTTGATGAACTGTTCGAGAGTAACATCGGGCTCGATGTAGCGTTTTTTCAGGTCGAAGTGGTACTCGGAAACGGCGACGTCGCGCGGATCACGCACCAGGTAGATGACTTTCCGAAAACGTACCTCAAAGGGCTCGTGGCTCTTCAATATGCGCGGCCGAGGCAGCTTCCGCAGGAACCGCTTTGACAAAACATCGGGCGACGGAAGCAGCCGGTTGATATTGGCAAAGCCCACAGTTTCGTTCGGGTAGATCAGATTGGCGAGCAGGAAACGGACCCAGGTGTTGCCGGATTTCGGGTATGACACCAGAAAGGCATCGTCGGGAAAAACGCTAAAATGCCGCCCAGCACGATCGAGTCCGAGAACGTACTTTACAGCGTACTTGAGCTGGAAGAGCATAATTACCTCTTTACGAATCTCGCTTCGTTGCCCCGTCAATCATCGCGGAGTGCTGCGGAAAATTCCACTGAGACGGCTTGAGGAGCAGTTCCCACAGGCCTATCCTCTTTCCATCCCAGCATGGGCGAGGCCGGACACAGCCAATTCATATTCATCTCGCGCATCAGTCCGCCCATATTGATTCAATTTCCGCTCTGCTGGCCTCGGACAGCCTCCGTTTTCCAGTCCCCCCGCTCTGGCGGAGCTGACGAGGGGCTTGTCTTTTCGCACCCAATCCGGTCGGTCTCGCTCCGAGAATCACAATTTTCTTGTTCGCCCTAGATTTGAGTCGTGGTCCGAAAAATCCTTGGAGGAGTACTGAATTGTACCATCCGGCTTTTGCCCGTTCTTGCCCTCCGGAATTGGGGTCTCTCAATCGAATTCCGTTAGCTTTCGCTCCCTTCATTCGGTTCCGCAGCGAGCACACCGAGCTCTCGGCGAAGAACATTGCAATCTCTCTGCCCCAGCTTGTGGCAAGTGTAGCGGCGCTCCCATTGAGTCCAGAATGCCTGTCGGCCCGCGTGACCGGGATAGCCGAATCACGACCCTTGGGTCTTGTCACGAATCCGGCTCACGAAGGCAACAAGCTTGCTGGTCGTTCCGGGCGCGATCTTCAAGCCCAGCAGGACCAAACTTAAGGCTGGCCTTCGAAGATACGAATTTGCTTCCGAAAGCAGCTTCTTGGCCTCAATCCACTGCCCCCGGTGCAGCTGTATTTTGCCTTCTTCGAGCAGATATCGCCCGTGAATTTCGTTCGCCCGCTTTTGGACCACCTCATGATCGCTGGAGGTCAGGGGAAGGGTCTGATCCGCTTTCTCAAGGATCTTCCAATAGGCCTCAGCCATTTTCGCGCGCGATTCGGCCAGGGAACCGGGCCGTCCCCCGCTCTGCCGCGTTTGCACTTTCTGCGTGTAACCGATTTTGGCGCCATGAAATGCCGCACGGAGCCACATGTCATAATCGTCGCATCGTGCCAGATTTTCATCGAAGAGCCCTGCTCTCACCAGCGCGCTCTTGCGGGCCACGACAGTCGAAACCGGAATTTGACAGCGTTCCATCACCAGAGCAAGGAAAGTCGCCGCGCCGTGAGAAGGACATCGGCTCATAAAGTCGTGGGGACGCGTCGGATCGCCCACCGAAAGGCAGTTGCAATACACCAAGTCCAGCGCCGGATTCTGTTCGAACAACTGCATCTGGGAAAGCAGGTGGTCGGGAAGCCAAATGTCGTCACTGTCGAGAAACGCGAGGAACTCTCCGCGGGCCTTCCCGATGGCCGTATTCCTTGCTCCGCTGGCGCGCTTGTTCTCTTGCTTGATGTAGACAATCCTCGTCATGTACGACGCCAGGACTTTCTCCAGCTCGGTCGTGTCGGGGGAGCCGTCATTCACCACAATGATCTCGAAGTCCGAAAAGGTCTGCTGCAGGATAGAGTCCAGCGAACCCGCGATCAAGTCCGCCGTATTGTACGACGGCATAATCACGCTGACCTGAGGTTTGGATTTGACGACACTCGATTCCATGGCACCCTTTCCCCCGCCAAAACGTGGTTGACCGCTTCCAATCCCATCATAACGGAGTGGTCCATACTGCCGATCTGTAGCGCCAGGCGCCAAAGCGACCGCGGGAGTAGATTGCTCTCGCCGCTGTCCCCGGACGGTCGCTTATTCCTACCCGATCCCGACTCTCGGCCGCGATCGGTCGCCCGCTATTCTGCAAGCGGGGCTAATGGATTTTTCGTTGAGGGTCCAGTCCTGATCGCCGAGCTCAGGAAGACGATAGGCCGCGCCCGATCCAGTGGGGTCCACCTCCGATGATGACAATTCTTTTCTTATTCATGGGTTCCGAATGAAGCTGGCGCGCTGAATCTTCACGAGTTCCTGGCTAGAGTTTCGCTTCGAAGTTCGCGGCTCAAGGGATAGCCCAGAAGCTGCATCACGGGTCCCCAGGCCGCCTCGATTTCCAGTACTGATGCCGAGGGCAGGGCTTCCTTCCATTGGCCAGACGTCGCCGACCTGACAAAAGGAATATCTTTCCGGCTGTCCCTGGTGGTCACCCAGGTGTTGCTCTGTTGATCCTCGAGTTTGCGCATACTGTCAGCGGTGCTGACCTCGATCGCTCTGGCGATCCTTTCGCGAGAGGCACCGAGACCGAGAAACTCCGAGACTCGAGTCATCTCCCGCTGCGTGTCTTCGAGAAGATCTTCGTATCGAACCAGTAGAAATTCCCGGTCATGGCCGCGAGCACCCAGCCAGCTCATGGCGTTTTCACCCCACGACCCGATCGTCCCCAGGAATTCACCCTTGAGGCGGCTGATCTGAAAAACGTTCTTCGAATTCACCAGCCAACTCCCTGCATGCTCCCCCCACGCTCCAAAGTATTCATCGGTCTTCATAAACCGCGTGGTCACGTAGGTCTCCACGGGGAACCCATCGGGGATATTTTTTCCCTTCCTGTCGTAATGATAGGCGGACAGCGCCACGTCCCTCGGATCGCGGACAATGTAGATCACGCGCCGATAGCGAGGGTCAAAACACTCGTGACTCTTGATCACCCGCGGGCGAGGCAATTCTTTGAGCGCCCTCCTCGACTTGGCGTATATGTCAGGGACTTTGCGCTCTACGTTGGCAAATGTGATGCCTTCGTCAGGATTGATCAGGTTGCCCAGAAGAAATCGAGTCCAGGTGTTACCGGACTTGGGATAAGAAACCAGGAAGATGTCGTCAGGGAGAACGTGAAAGGTCCGGCCGGCAATGTCTCTCGCGAGCACATAATTCACCGCGTACAGGATTTTATTGATCGTTTCACCCATGCATGCACACCAGTTCGCTCCTGTCCCCGACAGCCCCCTCACGGCTTAAGCATCTGGCGGTCAGCGGGTCACAGCTCCGTTTGCGTTCATCAGTTCGAGTTCGTACCCCACCGAGCGCATTACGTCTCCCCATGCCGACTCGATCTGAGCGACACACCGCTCGGGCAAGTTGGATTTCCAGCCGCCTGCTTCCGCCTTGCGAACGAACGCCTTATCCTGCCGGGTCTTCTGGGTCGCCTTCCACTGGCGCGACTGTTCTTTTTCGAGCTTGCGCATGCGGTCCGCAGAACTCAGGGCCACCGCACGGGCAATCCGCTCGGGGTTGGAATCGAGGCCGAGAAAGGAGGCGATCTTCGTAGTTTCCTTCTGGGTATTGGCGAGCATTTCTTCGTAGCGCAACTGCAGGAAGTTCTTGTGGCCGCCGCGCGTGGCCATCCAGCTGGCGACGTGATCTCGCCAGGAGCCAGTATCGGGCTCGATCTCGGATTCCATGAAACGGGGGAGGAATTCCTCCAGGCTACAGTCCTCGGAAATGACTCGGCGTTTCAGCTGAAATTCGTAGTACGAGATCAAGACGTCGCGGGGATCGCGTACGATATAGATGATTTTCTTGTACCGAGGATCAAAGCATTCGTGGCTTTTGATGACGCGCGGTCGCGGGAAAGCGCGCAGATTCCGGTCGGTGACATAGTAAATCTCAGGGATGCGCGATTCCAGTTGAGCAAAATCCACGGGATCGTCCGGATTCATCAGGTTGCAGACCAGGAAGCGGGTCCAGGTGTTTCCGGATCTGGGGAAGGAAACCAGGAACGTGTCGTCGGGATAGACCGTTAGACCTCTCGCCGCGGGTTGTCGCTTCGTGACCACCCGGGCATAGGCCGCCAGCCGTTTTTTCAGGTTCGACATCGACTCCGGTTCCCTCAACATTCCAGAGGCTTTCCACCCAGACCATAGCATTTCAGCTTTCGGCAAGGCAAGTTACTGTATTCGTCCAGGGCGCTCGCGTTCGTTGTCGGCCAATCTTCGCTTCACCACTCTCTGACGCCGTCGCCATACGGGCGGCAGCCGTCAACGGATTCCTCCCAGCAACGCATACTCGAGGTTCCAAATCCACAAGTCAAAGTTCTTGACGGCGGGAATGCGTTTGAGGCTGAGTGGCTGGTCT
>DATDGT010000041.1:0-24118 GCA_036521975.1 Bryobacteraceae bacterium | reverse complement strand
AAGCAGCAGAATGCCAGAATTCCCGCGTTTTGAAAAGAGGTCGAAGTCTTCACCCAAGGGGTTTTCGAACTACCCGCGTTGACAGGAAAGCGAATTCTCTTCGGAATTTTTTTAAATCGGCGCGAAGTGCGAAAGTCAGGCTAAGGCCTTCCTCGCTGAGTGCGTCTGAAGCTGTCCAACCAACGAGTGAGAGCCGGTGGAGAGCTGCGGAGACATCTCGCTCTTGTGCGGGTCTTTTGGGCGTTTCGCTGCGGAGGTTCCACATGGATCGTTCAACCGTGGAAAGCCCAAACGCCATGCAGTGCCGCCAGTTTCCGCAACGCTGCGAAGGATAGCGCTCATCCAGGCTTGTTAAAAAACAAGCGGAGACCGTTCCAAAGCTCGCGCGCGTCGGCAAGCGATTGCCGAATCATCGCCCCACTGGTTTACAGCCGGTAAATAAGTCTCGTGAACTAAAGATGCAGACTTCAAGAGTGCGACGGAGGGCTCGTACGAATTTCGAACTGCCCCCGCGCGCGTCGACTGCTGTGCTCAGCCTCTTCTGCGATGCGACCGTGCAGCGAAGGCCGCCCACCTACTGCGGCCGTCTGAATAGGCCTCCGTACACCGCCTTCGCCAGGATGTGGCCCTGAATCGCTTTGATCACATTGGCGCGGGTTTCAAAAGCATCACTCGACGGCTTCACATCCAGCTTGGTGTCCAGCGCGTAGAGCTCCAACGTGTAATGGTGGAAGGGGCCATTCGCGCCCGCGCCAGGACCACGGTACATAGGCCCTGTGGCGCTGATCTGGTAGCTTCCGTCGGCTAATTGCGATCCTTTTGGTACGCCTTCCGGCAACCCCGTCGCTGACGCTGGAATATTCCAGACGACCCAATGCACCTGATCGTCGGTAGTCTTGTTACGGGCGAGATCCATGTCGTGCATGTGGAGCACGAAGCTTTGCGTGCCGGCCGGCGCGTTGGCCCACTGGATGGCCGGCGACGTGCCTTCGCCCACGGCAACGCCCGGAGCGGCCTGGCTGAACTTGACAGGAACCTGACCGCCGTCGGGAAATCCAGGAATGGTCATAGTCATGGCCGGGGGCGCGGGTGCACCTCCCCGTCCTGCATTCTGAGCAAGCAACGGGAGCGTTAGGCCGAGTATCGCCACGGGTAGAAAAAGCAACCGCATGGGTCTATCCTATCGAATCCCGACGGCACGAGGCTGGAGACGACACCGTGGCTGATCTCGCGCGAGCGCCGCACCAGACGGAATTCCGCGGACTCCGGTAGCAGGACGGCCAGATCGTTAGTAAGGAGTCTTCGGGCGTAATCAATGGTAGTCGTCATTTCGATAAACCGGCGCGCGCTTCCGCCACGATCTGAAGCAAGCGCTTGGCCAACTCCCGGATCCACTTTTTCTCCCGACGGCGGGTGGCCTCCGGACTGATCAAGTCTCGTCCCACCCCGATCGCCACGACTCCCGCGCGGAAAAAATCGGCTGCGGTCTGCTGGCCTACGCCGCCCGAGGCGATCAATGGCACATCGGGAAACGGCGTTTTCAGAGTCCGGATGTAGCTCACGCCTCCCATCGGCGCGCAGGGAAACACTTTGACGAAATCCGCGCCCGCTTTCCAGGCGGCCATCATCTCGGTAGGCGTCAACGCGCCGGGAAATACCACCACGCCCTGCTTCCGGGCAAACTCCACCACTTCCAGATCCAGGCCCGGGCTAGTCAGGAATCGCGCACCCGCATCGAGACACCGCTGCGCCATTTCCGTATCCAGAACGGTGCCCGCGCCCACGATGAGATCGGGATATTTCCATGCCAGCTCATGAATCGCGTCGATGGCGCCGGGAGTCGTCATGGTCACCTCCGCCACCGGAATCCCGCTTTCCGCAACTGCCTCGACCGCGAACACCGCGTCCTCCGCCGAGGACAAACGAATCGCGGGGATAATGCCGATCTCCTCGATCCGGCGCCGCACTGTTTCGCGGGTCATAACCCGGATTGGAGCCCGGCAGCCGGCGCGGGCGCCTTGGGCACGCGGATCTTGAGAACCACGACATCGCCATATCCGACCTTCAGATTCAGCTTGTGTCCCGCCGTCTCTTCGCTTTCCCAACGATGGCCGGTGAGCCAATGCCGACGCTTCTCTTCTCCCGGAAAGTCGCAGTTGATGTTGCCAAAATCGCTGGTGGCGTGAATTGCATAGCGGCCCTCCTCGGCAAGATGCAGCATCACTTCCCCTTGCACCAGATTCACGTCGATGTCGTTGATTAAATCCTCTACGTGGATCTCGCCCACGTCGTGGCTCGAGACGATGAGTCGCGTATCACGCGGCACCTTGATGCGATATTCCATCTCGAAATGCGACCCGTGGCCCCACGGCGCCGGAGGCGGGTAGGCACGATGCCGCGGGAAATCGGTGTCGATGGCGATCTCATTACCCTTGTGGTCCACCATGACGTGCACTTTGTCCAACTCCTCGTTGGCCTTGTCGCGCTCCTTGGCGGGGACGGCTTTCTTCGTAGACTTGATCGTCGTGATTTCCATCTTCGGCTCATCCCACCCCTCCACCGTCAGATAACCGATGGAGTTGGTCAGCCGCAGAACCCCTCCGGAGGGGAAATCCATCTGCTCGGTCTTAGTGATCTCAACCTTCTGAGGGAGCTCGGTGACCGCGAGCATCAGACAACCCGCGCCCAGCCCAATGATCGCTAGCTTCCATGGCACTCGCATAAGTCTCCCGCTAAAATACAAAACCGAAGCTCACGCTCGCCTCGGTCTGATGCAGAATCCCGCCCTGCTTATAAAATATCCCCGCCCAGTTGGGCTTGCCGGTGTCGTAGCCTCGAACGTCGAACCGCCAGGCGAAAAGCTGCGACAGCCGGAATTGCATGCCGCCGCCGTAATTGAAGCCCGGCCGCCACGAGTTGTTATCGTGATTCACCACGGCAGAGAATGGCATGACGTAGTCGTCGGCTTGGACGCCGGCCGTAACGAACGGACGCACCTTCGGCTCTGTATTCGTCGCATTGAAGTAATACAACACGTTGTAGCCGAGCTGATTCATGCCCATCCCCGTGCTGCCGGGGGAGCCCAGAATCCCGCCGGTGCGGTCGTTGAAGTAGGAATAGGTATAGCCGTATTGGAACTCGTGCCCCCAGCGTCCGGAGGTGTTCAGCGTGAGGCGGAGGCCGATGCGAAACCCGGCGTCGCCCAGATGCACGTCGTTCGAGTTCCCGGCGGGCGTTGCAGATCCAAGATCGGTATTGGCCAGCAGCGACGCCCCCGCCGACACCCATAACTCGCCCGACTGCGCCCACAGGGCGCCGGGCAGGACTGCCAATATGACTGGCAACCATCGATTCATGAATTGCGCTCCTAGGCCTGCGCCTCACCCTCTTCGTATACGCTCCTGGCCTCATCGATGGGCGGCAAGTGATCGGTCGGGCGAGCCCACCAGACGTAGAACGTCGGCAACAGGAAGATACTCATCAGCAGGTCGAAAATCAGTCCGCCAACAATCACGATGGCGAAGGGCCGTTGAGAATCCGACCCGATCTTGTGCGACATCGCAGCCGGCAGCAGACCGAGGGTCGCCACCAACATCGTCATCATGATCGGCCGCAGGCGGCGCACGGCCCCTTCAATGGCCGCGTCGGCGATCGGCATTCCCCGGGAACGCAATTGGTTGATGTATTCCACCATGATCACGCCGGTTTGAATAGACACCCCGAACAAGGCCATGAATCCAATACCCGACGATACACTGAAATGCGTGGCCGTTACCAGCAATGCCAACAGACCTCCGAGGCGCGACACCAGCACATTGACTAAGTGGAGACACGCCCACTTAGCGGACCCAAAGGCGCCGTAAATAATCAGGAAGATGATAAAGACGGTCAAGGGAAGGATAATGTACAGCCGTTTTTCCGCCCGCTGCTCGCTCTCGTACTCTCCCTCCCAGCTCAACGAATAGCCGGTCGGGAGCTTTATCTTGGAGGTTTTCGGGAACAGATAAGGATCCGTTTTTTCCTGCGCCTCATGAACGGCGCCGCCCAGATCGCGCCCGCGAACGCTGTATTTGATCGGCACGTAACGCTGAGTGTGTTCACGATAGATCTCGGACCCGCCATCGACTTCCGTGGTTTGGGTGAGCTGCGCAAGCGACACTCGCTCGCCCGAGGGCGACAGTATGCGAATCTTCTCGATCGCCTCTTTGGTATTCCGGAACTGAGGAAGATAGCGCATCACCAGGTCATACCGGCGCTCGCCGTCCAGCACCTGTGTGAGCGCGTTGCCGCCCACCGCTGTTTGGATCGCGTCTTGTACATCCGCTACGTTGATCTGAAAGCGCGCCGCCGCGTCGCGGTCCACCGTGTACCCTAAGTTGGGCTGACCGAGCACGTGAAAGACGCCCAGGTCCTCGATCCCTTTCACGGTTCGCATCACCTTAACGATTTCTTCGGCCTTCTCTTCCAATACGTGCAGGTCGTCGCCGTAGACCTTCGTGGAGAGCTGTCCTTTGACGCCGCTGACGGCTTCCTCCATGTTGTCGGAGATCGGCTGCGAGAAGTTCCAGATCGCGCCTGGAATTTTCTCCAACTCGCGATTCATGGCCGCAATCAACTCGTCCTTGTTTTGATGGAAAACAGGCCGCCATTGCTCCTTGTTGGGATTCAAGTCGGCGAAGTACTCCGTGTTGAAGAAACTGGTGGTATCCGAGCCATCGTCGGGCCGCCCCTCCTGGCTGGAGCACTGGGGGACTTCCGGAAATGAGCACAAGACGCGCCGCGCCTGAGTGGAGACGCGGATCGCCTCGGCCGCGGACGTGCTGGGCGGAAGAGTGCCGCGAACCCACAAGGCTCCTTCATCCAAATGCGGCAGGAATTCCGAACCGATAATGTCGCTGAAAAAAGCCAAATATAAAGCGATACCGGCCGACACCGCCGCCACGCCTACCATCGCCCATTTGTGATAAACCGTCCAAGTGACCGCGCGGCGATAGCCTTTAGTAATCCAGCCCAGTACGGGATTTTGCCATTCCCGCGTCTCCTTGCGGAACAGAAAACTCGCCAAAACCGGCGCGATGGTCATCGAAAAGACCACCGCGCCGAGCAGAGCAAACGCGACGGTCCAGGCCATGGGCCGGAACAGGCGGCCTTCGACCCGCTGCAGCGTGAAGATCGGCAGGTAGGCCGTGACGATGATCGTGATCGCGTAGAACACCGGTCGCTGAACCTCATGCGCCGCATCGCGAATCCGGTCCCGAATCGGCTTACTCACCTCCTCGCGATGACCCAGATGGCGGATGATGTTTTCCACCATGACCACGGCGCCGTCCACCACCATTCCGAAGTCCAGTGCGCCTAGCGAAAGCAGGTTCGCCGGGATGTGATTCAAATTCAAAAACAGCGCCGCGAATAACAGGGAAAAGGGGATGGTCAGCGCAACAATCAAGGCCGCGCGCAAATTGCCGAGAAACAGGATCAGAATAATGGTGACCAGGATGAAGCCGTCCAGCAGATTGTGCAGCACCGTGTCGGTGGTAAATTTCACCAAGTCGCTGCGGTCGATCATCGGAACCAGTTTCACGCCCGACGGAAGAATGCCGTGGTTGAGTTCATCCACTCTTTCGTGAATGCTGGCCAGCGCGGGATCGGCGTCCTCGCCCTTCCGCAGCAGCACGATTCCCGAGACCACGTCCTCGTTATCGAGGATTTTTCCGTTCGGCAAATGCGTAGCTCGAGCGAATTGGCCCAGCCGGATCTTGGGGCCCTGCTCAATGACGGCAATATCCTTGAGCCTTACCGGCGTCCCGTTCTTGGTGAATATCACGGTCTTTTGGATGTCGCGAACCGTCCTGACCAAGCCGTACTCGTTCACGTTCACCTGCTGTAAGCCTTGATCGACGAAGCTTCCTCCGGCGTTCACGTTGTTGTAGGCGATCTGCTGCTCGACCTGAGAGAGGCTGAGGCCGTAATCGATGAGCTTGTTGGGGTCCACCCGAACCTGATACTCGCGCGTAGGGCCGCCGAAGCTAGCCACGTCCACAATGTTCTGCGCTCGCTTCAGGTTCTTTTCAACCACCCAATCCTCGAGAGACTTCAGATCCATCGGGTCGTACTGAGGATTGGTGGTGCGGAGGGTGAAGAAATAGATCTGACCGGCCGGGCTCCAATCGGTCTGGATTTGCGGCACCACCCCCGCTTGGGTCGCGGCCGGCGGCAGATTGACGTAGGAAATCCGCTCGAGCGCTCGTTCGCGGTTCCAGTTGTTATCGGAGCCGTCGTCGAAGATCAGCTTGATATCGGAAAGGCCGAAAAGGGAAAACGACCGCAGCTTGGATAGCTGCGGAATGCCGTTCATCACGATCTCCAAGGGAATGGTGACCTGCTGCTCCATCTGTTCCGCGGAGATCCCCGCCCATTGCGTGACGATCTCGACGTAATTATCCGCGACATCCGGGTAGGCGTCGATGGGCAGGTAGTGAAACGCAACCCCACCCGCCGCTACCAGCAGAAGTGTGAGGGCAATGACAAACAGTCGCTTCTCGAGCGCAAAATCGACAATGCGGCGAATCATGCTATTTCTCCGATGTATCCTGAAGCATCAATGCGTTGGTCACCACTTGCTGCCCCGGCTGGATGCCCGAAACGATTTCCTGCATGTTGTTGGGGAGCGTGTTGCCGCTCAGGACTTCGTAGCGCCTGAAATGCCCGTCCGCGATGGGAGAATACACCCATTCCCGGTCGTGCAGATGAAGGATGGCTGTGGTGGGGACCGTGGCGTGGCGCTCCGCGTTGTCGCCGCGGAAGCTCGCCGTGACGAACATCCCCAGCCGCAGGATTCCGGGATTATCGACCTCCAGGCGCACCTTGGCCGTGCGGATATTCGGGTCCATCACCGGCAGAATGTTGCTGATGCGCGCCTTCAGCACTTTGTCCGGATAGGCGTTCAGACGGATATCCGCATATTGGCCCAAATGCACCTGCGCCATGTTGTTCTCAAATACGTCGCAGACGATCCATACCTTCGACAAGTCCGAAATAGTGAACGGCATGGGCGTGTTATAGGCCTGAACCGCGGTTTGATCCTGAATCTCCTGGTCCGTAATGGTCCCCGACACCGGCGCGGTGACTTCGAAGATGGCATTGGGGTTTTTGGGATCCGAGCCGAGAAGCTTCAAATGTTCGATGGTGGTTTCGAGGACGACGATGTTGTCGTCCTCGGCGTTCTGCGCGATTTCCAGCGCGCTCTTGGGATACGCGCCCACCTCGAACAATGTCTTGGAGCGGTCCAATTGTAGCTTGGTCAGCTCTTCATTCTTGACGGCCTGGCGGTAATCGGAATACGCGCCGGAAATGTCAGTGCTGCGGACCTTGAATAGAAGCTGGCCCTTTTTCACTTCGTCGCCCAGCCGCGCGTCCACTTCGACGATTCGGCCGGTGGCGAGCGAAGGCACCTGCACCTGCCGCGATACGTCGGGCTGGACCACGCCGGTCACTTGCAACTCCTGGTACGCCGTGTATTCGCCCGCCGTGGTGGAGGGAAACTGGTCGGGATGGTCCACCTTGAAATTGTCGTAATTGATCTCGGCCTCGACTTGCGCCGGAGGTGGTGCGCCATCCACGGCCGCTTGCGCGTTCTCCTGCGCGCTGACGCTCCTGCTGCAGCCGGCGAGCAAGAGACCCGCCGCAAGACCAATTGCCGCTCCTAAGATCGCAAAACGATTCATCGTCAGATTCCTCATTGCCAGACTCCTCATTGCAAGACCTCCTTCCCCGTCGCCATATTCATTTGCGCCGCAGCCGTCATATAAGAGCCGATCATATTGATGTAGGCCAGACGCACGTCGCGATACGCCTTCTCCGCGTCCAGGTAATCCAGGAGCGAGGCGCCACCGTTGCGATACGCCGTCGTCATCCGGTCGCGAATGTTTGCCGCTTCTGCCAGGTATTTGCTCTTGTAAGGCTTGAGCAGATTGATGTTTTGGACCAGGTTGTAGTAGGCGCTGTCGACGTCGTTGTACACCTGCGCTTCGGCGGCGTCGTACAGCTTTTCGTTCCTTCCGATGTCCACCTTGGTGCGCGCCTTCTCGCCCTGATTCCGGTCGAAGAGGCGGAGGGGGATGCTGACACTCGCGCCGATGGTGTTTTGATCGTAGGGGTTGTTGAACGACGGATTATGCGTCGTCCACACGCTCCAGGTGGGATCGGTTGAGCCGTTGGCGACCGTCAGTTTGTAAGTCGATTTCGCGAGCTCTACATTCTCCTGGGCGACCTTCAGATCCGGCCTGTTGGCCAGCGCGACCTCGCGAAATTGCTGCAATGGCGGGATCCCCTCGGGGAAGTCGTATGGCCCGACGACGTCCATCCGTTCCAGCGGGCCGCGATCGTTCAGCAGCATCGCGAGTTGCACTTGCGCCGTTTTCAGAGTCATGATCGCGGTTTCGTAGTCGGATTCGAACTGCGTGCGCTGTAAATCCAGGCGGTCGTAATCGAGCGGAGCGATATCGCCGGCGTTCAAGCGGGCTTTATCGATAACCAATTCTTTGTCCCAATACTCCAGGTTGTCGGTGGCATTCTGCAACACGGCTTTCTGGTTCAAAACATTGACGAAGGCGCTGCGCAGCAAAAACATCAGCCCGCGCTGCTGATCCAGGTAAGTGGACGCCGCGATATCGGTGGACTCCTTGGCGGTCTCCAGGCGAAGTTCGCGCTTGCCGGCGCGCTCGATCAAATAGCTGATGGCGGGGGAGATCTGGGTTCCGGCAAACGGGCGATACGTATGTAAATAAGGTGTGAGCTGCGTCCCGTCGGCCGAGACGCTGAACTCCGGATTGGGGCGTAGATATTGTGTGATCTCCTCGGCGCGGGATTCGTCGATGCTGAGCTGCGCGGCCTTCAAGGTGGGATTCCGCGCGTCGAACCGGTCCTTGATTTGCTGCCAGGTGAGCGGCGTCGTTTGGGCGAACGCGCTCGCGCACAGAACAACCCAAAGCGCGGGATGTAGCAGCCTGCTCAATCCCTCAACGGCGATCGACGATTTCGATGTGTTCATAGAATCAAAAAAGCTCGTCCAGCAAGCACTCGGGAACTGAGCCTAAATCTAACTCGCTTCGATTCGATAAGCCAGCGATCTTACGCGCAAAATCTCACTCGTTCGGCCAATCTGTTAATTGGCCAGTTTCATTAGGCCTGCGTGGCATAAAGAAGTTGTGAAAGCCGATTAATCTTTCCGCGCGCGAGCTGGTCCTCACTTACTCCCGTCGTTTGGTCGGGTACAACGAACTGACTCCCAATCGAGTCCCTAAACGTGTGTTAGGAATCGCGATTGGCTGAGTCGATCCGATCCTGAATTGAAATAAAGAAGTTGTAAAAACCGGCCATTCATTCGGCGCCCTAGCCAATCTTATGGCTAGAACTCTTCTCAACGCGCACGATTCGACATAGAATTGATTGAACGCTACGTGGCCGTTTATGAGTAACCCAACACATGGAAATGGCATTCGGCTCATCCTCGTGGACGCACCTGGCCTTTTTCGCACGAGCCTCGGCCGCTATCTCGCTTCAGAACCTGGACTCGAGATGGCTGGCGAATGCGAAACGCCCGCTGAAGCCCTGGACCTACTGAAGGATGCAAAGACGGATGTCGTTCTTGTCGATCTGGACGCCTTCACGGATAAGAGCGGCGGTTTCTTTTCCACCGCGCGGCAGGCGGGTTATCAGGGACAGTTCCTGATCGTCTCCGGGGCCCTGGATGCACGCAAGTCCGCGATGGCGCTGAGGCTGGGAGTGGCGGGTATCTTCCTCAAAGCTGAACCGCCGGACCGTTTGGTGCAGGCTATCAAGCGCGTGGCCGCCGGAGAAACTTGGATTGATCTAAAGGTTATTAATTCGATGGCAGATCAGTTAATCGATCAACGTCCGCAATTTTCAAGCTGCAAGCACGCTAATGCTTTGGAAGATCGAGAGAGAGAAGTTCTTCTTGGCATCGTAGAAGGATTATCCAATCGAGAGATCGGCGATAAGATGAATTTGGCGGAAAGCCGCGTCAAGAATCTCGTGCTGCGTCTGTTCAGCAAGGCGAGCGTTCGGACTCGCAGCCAGCTTGTGCGGGTGACGATGGACGGGTCATGGGAGGCGGCGCGAGGATTGCTCGAGCATCGTGAGTCTCGGCAGCCCGAGTCTTCGCGACTGGTGGCGTCGAGCGACTATCACGAGCCCCTCGGTTAGGTTTGAGGGGCGAAGCTAAGATTGCCTCTGCTTCTCCACGCACTGGTGGTGTGGTCCACCGCGAGCTTCCGTCGGCTAATTGCAATCCCTTTGGTACGCCTTCCGGCAACCCGGTCGCTGAGGCTGGAATATTCGAGACCACCCAATGCACCTGATCGTCGGTGGTCTTGTTGCGGGCGAGATCCATGTCGTGCATGTGGAGCACGAAGCTTTGCGTGCCGGCCGGCGCGTTGGCCCACTGGAGAAGCTGAGGAGAGCCATGACGTGCGTGGAGCCTGCAGAGCTGACCGACGGGTTACGTCGATGCGGCGCGCTCGACCTGTTCGCGCAAAGCAGGGGTCGTTTGATGGGGAGCTTGGAGAGAGTTCTGGCTCTCGCAGCCCGGGGCGGGTTTATATATAATCGTGCGTAACCCGGATGCTGTGAGTATCGCCGATGTCAGCCAGCTTCGTTAGGTGGCAAAAGATCGCTCGCGATCAGTTAGGAGCCACCGCTAAACTAATTCTCACGTTGACCACGGGCGCGATCGCTTTTGTGGCTCACCTCATCACCACGAAGGATCGCGCTCCGCTGAGTGACCTTGGAAGAAATGGCCTTGTGGCCTCCGCCGTGTTCCTCGCTGTTTCCGCAGTGCTGGGGATTCTCATTAACTTGACTAGGCTGCTGGATTTTCGTTGGACGGCCCGGACTCGGCGTATCGAGGACATCATCGATGGTATCGGGAAGGGCCGGAAAACCCGGATGCCGCACTGGATAGAGGAAGCGTTGCCCCCGTCTCTGAAGGGAAAAGTCACCCGCCACACCGACGTCGCCACCGTAAGCCCCGCCGACTGGGAAAAGGTTGTCGACAAGTGTAGGTGGAAGAATGAGAAATACGGCGATTGGACCTGGCGCTTGATGCCCTACCAACTGGGACTCTTCGTTTTAGGTGTTGTATGCCTCGCATTTTTGTGGCCCCAACGGGATGCAAACCCACCTGCCACAACGGAGAAGGCTACGGTGCGAGGGCGCGCCGGTATTGTAAAACTCGGAGCCGTTGGTCCTTTTGCCTCGGGTAGACCGCAGCCGCCGGAGTCGGTGGTTGGCCCGCAACTGGAAGCGATCCGATCGCGTTGGATGGAAACGGGGTTTGGGTCGGCCAACAGCGCCTTCTGTTGGTCGGTTCAGCGGACCGGCGGCCGCTTTCTCACATACTCGCCAGGGAGCTCGGATCAAACAGCGGACTGGGTATGGCTCGCGCAACAGCCATCACGCAGCGCCTGGCCACCCGATTTCCCGAGTTCGCCGCCATGCAGATCCTGACCGTCAACGCGGGGCCAAAGATTCTGGCGCAATCCGGTCTGGAGGAGGACAGGCGAGTGGAGGTTTGGGCCATCGGAGGCGTGCCACCATAGCAATTCGAACTGCCGCCCGCTGGTCGACTGCGGTACCCGGCATTTTCTGAGTTCGACCGTGCAGCGAAGGCCGCCCACCTACTGCGGCCGTCTGAATAGGCCTCCGTACACCGCCTTCGCCAGGATGTGGCCCTGAATCGCTTTGATCACGTTGGCGCGAGTTTCAAAAGCATCACTCGACGGCTTCACAGCCAGCTTGGTGTCCAGCGCGTAGAGCTCCAACGTGTAATGGTGGAAGGGGCCATTCGCGCCCGCGCCAGGACCACGGTACATAGGCCCCGTGGCGCTGATCTGGTAGCTTCCGTCGGCTAATTGCGATCCTTTTGGTACGCCTTCCGCCAACCCCGTCGCTGACGCCGGAATATTCCAGACCACCCAATGCACCTGATCGTCGGTAGTCTTGTTGCCTTCGCCCACGGCAACGCCCGGAGCGGCCTGGCTGAACTTGACAGGAATCTGACTGCCGTCGGGAAATCCAGAAATGGTCATAGTCATTGCCGGGGGCGCAGGTGCGCCTCCCCGTCCTCCGTTCTGAGCAAGCAACGGGAGCGTTAGGCCGAGGATCGCGAGCGGTAGGAAAAGCGAAGGCATGCGTTTATCCTGGCGCGGATCCCGAGTCATGACATCGCCCTCGGATCGAGAAGAGCGGCGGTGGGCCGCAAATCTTCGCGATAGTTTCGACGTAGGTGTGCAGGCTCTCGGGTGGAGGCCCGTAGAATTCCATGGGCAGGGAATGCGGCCGCGGCTCGGAACCGGCGCTTCAGCCGATGCCGGGCCGCAAACCCCAAGCCTCCCCTAAGCGCTGCGCTTGGCTGCGTCCGCCGCGACAGCCAAGTCCATGAGCATTTCGACGATACCCGTATTTTTGCCGGTTGAAGGATCGAGGAAAAGCCCATCGTTGGCCAGGGCGGTGACGGCAGCGACGGCTCCGCTCTGTGACGTAGAAGTGGGCCGAATGATGGAGACGGGACCCAGGTTCGGGTCGAGAAATACTGTTGGCTCGGGCATGATTAAATTGGTCTGGAACTCATCGGCAATGTTAGGGCCGGTCGCGCCTGTGTTGGGATCGACGCCATTGTTAAGGTCCGGAAAGCTGAGGTTGCCGTCGGTGATGTTGGTAGCATTACCGGCTTTGTCGTGCCAAGTTTGAAAGTGCATGATCTCGGTGCCGCCGATGCTCAATAGCACTCGCAGCACCTCCAAACTGCTTGCCTTCTGCGCCAGTGTCGGGTAGAGGCTGGTTCCTCCCTGCTCGATGAAGGCGAAATGAAACCCAGCGGTGTTGGCGATGGCTTGGAGGTGATTGGGAATGCTTCCGTCGGGATTCAGCGCGAGATCGTCATTGGTGCGGGGAATGGCCGGGTGCTGGCCCGTGGCAAGACTGGGGACGGCGAATTCGAAAGAGCCGCCCAGGTCGGGATTGGCCGTTGCACTCCTATAGCGGGTCCAGAATCGAGTGTCAACAGTGAGTTGTTGAAGATTGGTCAGCCGGCCGTTTTGTGGGACGCCAGTAACCTTGCTCGGGGGCAGGATGGCGAAATGGCTTAGATCGATGGGACTTGCTCCTTTAGATATCAAGTAGTTATTGAGGAAAAGATGGTGGCTGATTTCGTCATCGGTGTTGTCGGCAATATATTGCGGCATGTCGCTGTCGAGGACCTGCAGCGCCGTTATGTAGTTGGGAGCGAGGCCAGTGTCGATTTTCCGGCCGTTGAGGGTCAGATCGATGGGGGACAGACCTTGATTTGTGGCCCCACCTAGTTCGGCATACTGAATCCACAAATCGGCCTCAACCTGCTCGACGGCGCTCAAGAAGGTTAGGATGGCGATGTCTCCCCGGTTGAGCGGATCGCCATCTTCTTCGAACGCGCCTAACGGCCCAGGCAACAGAGTGGCCCCTACTGCGGCCCCGACCCCCAAGGTCCCCGTCAAGAACGATCTACGATTCGCATTACGCTTAAAGTCGCTTTTGGAATTCTCCATTTGATCTCCTTTTGGAATAGATTGGAATAAAGTGGAGACGCGAACGTCTCACCCCAGATACGCTGAATCCTTAGACTGAGCGGAGATTCGATTCGTACGCGATTCACAAACAATTTACAAATGACCATCGAGCGGGCTTCAGACCCCAAACGTTCTAGTTTGGTATAAAGTCTACAAACGGAAAGGCTGGTGAGATCATGGTGAACGAAACGATCAACGGCACGTTTCGACAGACGAATTTGGCGAACGAATCCAGCGCCTACCTCGCCAAACGAGAAGAACTGCGCCTGGCGGAGATCGAGTTGATGCGCCAACGAGAACGAGTCGCGGAGCTCCGCCGCCGGCTTCCGCAGGGAGCGACCATCCAGGATTATGTGTTCGAAGAAGGTCCTGCCAACCTCGATGACGGTGACACTCCGGCCCGAACGGTCCGCTTGAGCGAGTTGTTCCTCATGCCGGATCGGGCGCTCGTGATCTATCATTTCATGTACGGAAAGAAACAGACTCGTGCGTGTCCGATGTGCACGGCATGGATCGACGGATTTAGCGCTGTCGCGGAACACCTGGGGCAAAACATCAACCTTGCCATCGTTGCCGCAGCGGAACCACCGGTTCTGCGTGCGCACGCCCGCGTACGCGGTTGGACAAAACTCCGCCTCCTGAGTGCCGGATCAAGCACCTTTAAGTACGATCTGGGCAGCGAGGATCGCGAGGGCAACCAAGATTCCACGATATCGGTGTTTGCCCGAGCGAGTGACGGCGCCCTTCGCCACTTCTATACCGCCCATCCACGCATGGCGAGCGATATCGCGGAGCGCGGCCTCGATCTGCTAAGCCCGATCTGGAATATGCTGGACCTCACGCCGCAGGGACGAGGTAATTGGTATACGAAACTCGAATACCCGAAGCTCTTTCATTAACCGCTCCGCGGGGGCAGACATCGCACGGCTGATTTTGTCGGGGCCCGTGTGCAACGGATGCGGCCCAGGTTCGTACAACTGGTTTGGAACCTTTTTGCGAAAAACATCGTCGAAACTTTCAACGGAGAGATTGAGTCACCCACATGACGCGCCGATTACTGGGTTGCTTCGCACTTTTTTCCAGCTCGCTCCTCGGGCAGGACGTGGCACTGGAACACGCGCGTCAGGTAAATCTCGAGCGCGCTGCGAACATGCCGAATTTCGTCGCGGACGAGATCATGAAGCGATACACTGCTCGTAAAGGGGCCTCAGCATGGAAATATCAGGACACAATAGAATCCGAGATCACCGTCAAAGGCATTCAAATCAGCCGGCAAAACTTTCGTAGGAACGGCAAGCCCTGGAACCCGGAAACTGTTTTCGGCATGCCCAGCACCGGATTCGGTGCAGCTCTGAAGCCGTTGTTTGACCCGGAATGTCCCACGACACTTGCATTCGCGGGCCGCGAGGAATTGCGCGGCAAGCCGGTATCGGTCTACCGCTTCCGCTCCCCCGCGGGCGGCTGCTTCGGAAATCTTTATGGAAATTCCCCGTACAATGCCGCGCGGTCTGGACGGGTTCTCATTGATGAATCCGCCGGGGAAGTACTCCAGTTTGAAGAAGAGGCCACTGGATTCCCCAAGGGATTCTTGTTTACCAAGAGGACCCAAGTCATGATCTGGGATTCCGTGAAAGTCGGAGACGCCTTCCATTGGTTGCCGGTAGGCGCGGATTTCATCTGGCAGTTCAGCAACGGACAGCCCTATCGCACGACCATCGAGTACAGAAATCATCGGCACTTCGAAGCTGCGTCAAAACTCGCGTTCTAAGCCGCGCGACGGCCCCAATCGACACGGCCTTCATCTATGGATCGTCTGTGATCACGTCACGTTCCTGTGTTATACTCTCTGCGAATTGAAGGAGAGCTGCCTTGAAATATAAGATCCCAGGTGCTCTGATTACGCTCGGGCTGCTCGGGACCGTTGCGCTATGGGCGCACCATTCCCCCTCCGCCGAATTCGACATGTCCAAGAGAATGACGCTCAGCGGAACGCTGACGAAAATCGATTGGGTGAACCCGCACATCATGTTTTACATTCAAGCCAAGGACACCGGAGAGATGTGGAAGCTCGAAAGCAATCCGCCCGCCTGGTTCCGGCGAGTGGGAGTGAACCGGAACGATTTCGTGAAAGCCATCGGGCAGACGGTGACGGTTGAGGGCAACCGCTCCAAGGACGGCACACCCTTTGCCTATATTCTTAAGATCACCTACCAGGATGGAACTTCCCTTGAATTGGTGAGTGAAGGCGCCGCAGCCGAAAGCAAGTGAAGGAGGCCGAACATGAGAAATCGCGCATTTTTCGTCATCGCCGCGCTCGCGGTGTTGGCTCTGTGTGCGGCGGGCCAGCAAACACCCGCTGCCGTCAAGATTCAACGTACCGCCGACGGTCACCCGGATCTGAGCGGCACTTGGCTTTTTTCGATTGACCTTCCGCCCACCGCCTTGAAGCGGCAGGAGGGCGGCAAAGTTACCGTGAAGGGCATCGATGCGAGCGGCCGCCGCGACCCCAAATCGGCCCCGGCAGGCGCGCTGCCCTCCGCTCCAGAGCCCTCCTACAAAGCCGAGTATCTGGCCAAGGTCAAAGACCTGTTAGATCACGAAAGCAAGACCGATCCGGTGTTCTACTGCGGCAAGCCTGGGGTTCCGCGCATAGGCTCTCCGCGACGGATCGTTCAGCTTCCCAAAGAGATGATCTTCCTCTATGAGGATATTTCCGGCGACCCCTATCGAATCATTCCTACGGATGGCCGCCCGCACCTGGCTGACGCGAACCCCAGCGCTTACGGCGACTCCGTGGGGCATTGGGAAGGCGACACGCTTGTGATCGACGTGACCAACTTTTCCGACGATACCTGGTTCGGCGAAGGCGGTTATTTCCATAGCGACGCGATGCGCGTGACCGAGCGTGTGTGGCGGGATGGCGAGAATCTCGTCTGGCAAGCCACCGTGGCCGATCCGAAGGTGCTTGCGAAACCGTGGATCATGCCTGCGCGCGTGGTGAAACCTTCGACGGAGCCGTTAGAAGAATCGCCGAAGTGCGTGGAATCCGATAGCAAGCTGCTACAGAATAACGACCACCACGGGCAGCGCTAGAGACTCATCGGCGTGGTGAGTCTGCCGCATCATGACTTGCAACGGCGGAGTGACTCAAAAGGGAATTGCGATCCGCGGCGCGACCGTGCAGATGATCGATATGGACAAGAAGGTGTTGGGCACCGCCACAACCAACCACGACGGCGATTACGTTTTAAGGGGAATTCCGGCGGGTTCTCACTATTTGCGATTCAAGCATTTTTTCGATCGCGAAGATGTACCCATTGAAGTGATCGAGGGGAGAGACTGCGACTCCGACCTGGACATCGAGACGACGCCGAAGTTCACGTTCTCGATTGAATGCGATCGTGACTTCAAGGAGGTGGCTGCGCTCACCTCCGGCAATCGGGCCGAAATCAGCTTTGCAATCGACAAGGCGAAGAAGCTCGAAGTGACAGAATGGAAGCTCGTCCCGCCCATTCCCTTCGCGAAATCGGTGACAAAGCACAATACGATCGAAACGATTCCGCCGGCGCATGTGCGCGAGCTGAATCTAGAGGTGACGATCCGAGAACACGAGACGGCCGCGACTACAAAGTTCACTGCCAAGATCCCGGTGTGGTCTGAGCCGCAGGCTGTGCAGGAAGAGGTTGCTGTGGAGGGAGAGATTGGATTGAAGGGACAGCCGATCAACGTGAGGCTGAACCGGACGGCATCGGATCCGACGCTGGACCAGGCCCTGTGGGTGGCGATCCGGAACCGGTCCCGCGCCATATCGTTCGATCGTTACCAGGAATTCATGAACCTCGCCCTGCGATGGGAAGAGCGCCCCCTTGAGGTCCCCTCCGAGATTCCGGAGGACGCGCGGGGGCGCACGGAGCGAGATCTGAACGAGCTAGGGATCCACATGCACGGCGTGAACGCGTACCAGGTGCTTAAACACTTGACCGAGCTCTTCCTGCTGCTGGAATGTGGCATTCGCATTGTGCAGTTCGATCCCGAAATGGAAGACCGCAGGCTGGGCCGGCATTTCTCGATTGATGAGCTGCAGCAGCGGCTGCGGGACTACCTCGGAGAACGGGCACAGCTTCCGTACATTACGCGCGTAGTGAGGGCCGCCTTTCCCGAGCTGCTGCGCGAAGGCGCGGACGACAAGCTTATCGGAGCAGAAAGAATCAACGAGCCCTGCCTGATCGAGCTCATCTGGTCCTACTGGATGGAAGAAGGCATGCTCGTGCGGACCATGAACGCGATCACACGGCGTTTCCAGAACATCCGCGCCCCAGGCGAGCGCGATCCGCTGGCGAACCTGGAAATCGACCCGCTACGGCCGCTCAATAACCTACTATGGGGATATATCCAGGACGAGCATAACCGGCTGTCGGTGCTGCGGCGCGCGTTCGAATACGATCATCAATACGGGCTGACGCTCTACGGCGGGGCGACGGCGGGAATGCAGAGCGCGAACGGCCGGTCGAAGTTCCTGGAAGCTTTCCACAACCTCCTGCATCAGGCCGCGATCTTCTTCAAGGAGGATTTCCCGACGACGGTCATCGTGGACGGTTTCCCGCTGCTCAATTCGCTGCGGGAGATCCACCTCATTCTGGCGTCAGGAGCAGGCAATCAGTTTGGCGACCTGGCCTGGACGGCGCGAACGGAGATGCTGCTCACGCAGTATATGCTGGCACGGCCGGAGATCCAGACGTTCCTCAAGGGGCGCACCGTGGTTCCTTACCGGGAGCCATGGGAGGGACAGGTGGACACGATGAAAACGCTCCAGGGCTGGACGGACGTGACCGTGAGCTATCTCCGCGACTTGGCTGTTTACGGCGAGCAGCTCCTCCTCGCGATCCGTCACGGCGACTGGATCGCAGACTACGACGAGTACTCGGCGATCAACTGGGCCCGCTATTTCCGGCCGGAGATCCAAGGCTATATGCACGCATACCGCGCGGCGACCGGCATAGACCTGGCGAATTCGGCGACAGTGGATGCGACCATCCCGGGAATTCTGCTGCAAAAGAGGACGCCAATGCAGGGCACCAAGTAAACGCATTGTGAAATGCCGGATTTCACTTCGACGCTTTACCTCGGAATCGAGTGCGCGTCGTGGAGTCTGCCGGACTGGCCGCAACTGACGTTGGGCAAGCCCGCTGCCCGCACTTCGTAGACGGGTTCACTGCTGATTCGTCGACAAACTGAATTCGGGCGAAGCGGTGCGAACTGCGGGTTTTCGCGCAAGCCCGCGGCAGCCCACGTCCGCTAACCGTTTGATTCGAATACTCGGTGCCCACACCGGCCATGGCGAGGCAACTGCATCTCTTCGGCTCGTAAGGCATTCGCAAACGAAAGGAATAATGACTATGCTGCAAAGATCAATCGTTCCGAAAAGTTTGGCGTGGATGGGAGTGTTGGCCCTTCCGCTGGGCGGATTTCTCGCGCGGGCCGCCGACGTCCCGGACAATGAACAAGTGACGAAGCTGCTCTCCGAAACCAAGACTATGGCGTTTCAGTTGAAGGAAGACGCCGGCGTTATGGAAAGTTTCACGCGCATGAACGTGAGCTTCGAAACTCAAGCCGCCACGATCAATGAGTTCAAGGCCCATGTGAATACGCTGAAGAAGCAGGAGGCGAAACTCCAGGAGGTGAAAGGCGCCGCCGCGCCCTGGCAAAAAGCGGCGATTGAACAAATCACGCCGTTCCTGGATGAGCTGGATGGCTACACCTTCGCGATTATCGATCACCTCAACGGCACGCCCAAACACAATTTCGCCGAGTACAAGGATTACCTGGAAGCCAACGCCGATTACGCTACCGACCTGGCGGCCATGATCGCCGATTATGTGAACTACGGGAAAACTAAGGAAAGGCTCGAAAGGCTGGGCGCGAAATTAGAAGTACCTTCCACCCGTTGATTGCTGTGCGCACGCAACGTGCGTTATATCCGTTAAGCGCAGCGCCTTCTTTGGCCGTTGCGCTTAACGGAACTCCATCCCGTTCCCCCTCCGCCATCCACCGTACTCGCGCCGAGTCTCCACCGCGCCCGCACCCGCACAAAATCGCTGTCCTCGCCATAGACCGAGGCTGGCCGGCCGCCGCAGAAACAGATCACTGTTTGGATGGCCCGGTTCCGCTTGAGTCTTTGGCGCGCAAGATGGTATTGGCGTGCAGTATCCCCTTCTTGTCGTACGTTCCTCGCGCTGAGATCGCGTGCCCGAGCACCAAGGGAGCGCTGTGGTGCTCTCGAATCGCGACGGTGGCATCCACGTGAACGGTCTGTCCGTCCGACGTCTGAATCGTCAGTTCGGCGCCTTTGACGTCCCTCAGCGTCCCCACGACCTCCTGTGTCGAGCTTTGCGCCGCCGGTGCTTGCGGCCCAAAGCCGAGTAGCGATTTAGCAAGCGCGAATGCGATAAACAGTGTACGGTACGGTCTCATTTCGAAGCTCCCTTCATTTCAATCCGAAGATCGCGAGTTGCTGGTTGGCCGCCACGTATACTTTGGCATTGGCTTCCACTGGGACGATATTGGTGTTTGCAGTGCAAGCCGGCCACGTGCCTGCGGCCGCCTTAAATAGCTGCGGGAGAGTGCCGCCGCCCGCGCCTCCGGCATTGAAAGCGTATAGATAGACGGTGTTGTCGCCCTGGCATACACCGCTTTTGTTCTGAGAGTTGTTGGGCCGCGAAACCGCCCAGACGATCGCCTCGGTCGCCCCGGCCGATGAAACGCTCGTGAAAAAGCCCGGGTCCTCAGTGCCACCGATTGGGGGTGAGGAGGCCACTTGGCTCAGTGTCACTTTGGGCGACGTCTGAATCTGCCACAAGATTACGGAGTTGCCTCCGCTGCTGACCACGGTTCGATTGTTACCAAAGAAGTATGACTGTCCACACCAACACCCGTTGATGTTGAACGTGCCGACCACGTTGTCGGGACCACCGGGCGTATAGCCGCCCAGGTTGTCGCGGTTTAGGAGGAACATTCGGCCATCCTTGCCCGCGGCGGTGGCGAGCCGCGGCAGCGGAGGGTTCTGTTCCGGCAGGAGAAGAACGCCTCCGGAACCGAAATCCGTGTCGTGCTGATCGAGAGGGCCAACGTTCGACGGCGTGAAGATACTTGAGATCTTTGTCAGATCCGCCGACAGTTTGACTACGCTTTCCTGGATATTTTTGGGAGGGTCGTAGGTTGTTGGACCTTTCGCCGGCGTGTCCGAATTTCCGGTGACAAAGTACAGATTGCCCGTATCATCCGCCGCAAGACCGTAACCAGACATCCAAATGGACGATAGAAAGAAGGAATCGGGCGACGTAGCCAGAATGTCGTTCAACTGATTTGCGGGAAGGGGAGTCAGCGAACCTTTGTTCCAACCCAAGACCCGGCCGCGGGAAAGATCGGCGTTATTGTCGCAAAAGCTTCCAAATCCCGCATAGAGGTTTCCATTCGCAAGGAGCAAGCCGGGACGTTGCCGTTGATAGCTTGCTTGAAATGGATACGTTTTTCCGTTGGTCAGAGTATGTGAGGCACCCACCGGCACAGGGGGGACCTTATCGGTGAGGGTGCCCAAGTCGAGCTCGTGAAGGGTGTATGCGGGACCAGAAGAGGACTGGGTATAAACGATCACGTACATGACTTTGGCGGACAGGTCGATAACGGGAGTGCCGTTAATGCCGACATTAGGTCCGTTATTATTGCATTGGCCAGGGAGGTCCTGCATTTTCACGGGCGTCCCGAAATTCGGGCTCAGCAATGTAGCGCCGCTAGAAGCATCGATGGCGTAAATCGTGTTCCCCTCAGTCGCGACGTATACGACATCATGTTTTCCCGGAGAGCTCCCCGCACTGATGTTTACATTCGGTACGACCAAGGGCTGTGCGTCTACTTGATCGTCAAGTCCTACCGTGTGGAGCAATTGGAACTTGCCATTCGACACGTTGGAATAATTTAGATTCACTTCATTGGGATTCCAGCCGGTCCTAAGATTGTCGTAATGATATGTCGTAACCGCTTCCGGGGGCGGCGCGTTGCACGAACTGCACGAATTGAGAACCGCCACCGGGCCGGCGGCCGCAAGGATCGCTGCCACTGCCACCAGGATTTCAAGAGCTCTTACGCGCTGTCGATGGTTGGTCATTTTGCCTCCCGCCGGCTTCCCCGGGTCGACCATTTGCTATACACGCGATGGCAACCGGCGTGCCATCGCGCAAGCTCCTGAATATGCGCGGGAGGGCGCCCTTCACCGATGCCGAGGACACGCACAACAGTGAGCCGGTCTCACCGTCTGGTTGTGTCACGCCCGGTCAACGGGAGCGATCCGGCCGTTCTGAATGAGAAAAATGCTATCCGGGTTAGCGTCTTAGCATCGCAAACGCGAAATCGCGGCCGAAACCCTGCTTTGCGGCCATCGCGATCCACAGCCAGGCGAGTTGCTCAAGCTGACGGGCCATGTGCAGACCTTTGAGCTCCACCGCATCGAAGCCCACATCGCGAGCAAGAGACGCGACCGTCCTTACGGCATCTGCGTCATCCCCAGCGGCAAACATCACGGATGGCCGGCCGTCGCAGGCAGGCTCGGCCATGTTGTTAAAAGCCTGTCTGGTTGAAGCATTTGACCACGCTCGCGCCCTTCGCCCATACGGCTACGATTTCCGCGCCGGATGTCCTGTGGCCGACTTCAAGGCCGCTGAAATCCGCTTTGATGGGATTTTGTGCAATCGACCAGAACCTTCCCCACAACCGATCCCAGTCCTTCAATCGCCTGCTTGGTTACGCCCCAGGGCGTGGCCAGCAGCACGACCTCGGCGGGCTTCGCCGCTTCGGCGGGCGTGGTTACGGTGGAATTGGCGCTGGATTTCAAAGCGGCGTATTTCTCGTCCGCCGGATCCGGCACGCCGTAGCGGATGCAATGTCCCTTCTGCGTAAGCCGGCCGCCCAGCGCTGCGCCGACGTTGCCGGCTCCGATGATGGCTATCTCCATTTGGCTCCTCCAGATGGGATTAGACTTGTTGCACGTCATAGCAAGGAACAGAACCAACGTTCCGAAGTGTCAGCCAATATGCGAAGGAGCAGCGCGAAGGTCGCGGCGACTTCGTCGTAGAAATCGGCGTGGATTCCCGCCACTTACCAATCGTTGACGCTGCCGCTGATGAACGGCCGCTCGGGCGTGGAAGATTCGGTTTCCAGAGCATTATACTGATTCATCCCGAGGGGTCCGACCGAAGGACGAGCGGGCACCAGATGAAAATCATCACCTACAGTGACCTGCATCTTGAATTTGGCTCCCTCTGGACGCTTCCGCCGGACGCCGATGGTGATTTGATGATCCTCGCGGGTGACATTATCACGTTTGCGGATTACGGCCCGCTCGACCGAATTCTCCGGCAATGGAAAAAGCCCGTTCTCTACGTCACCGGCAACCATGAGTACTACACGCGCAGACCGATGAACGACGAGGACGGAAGATTTAAGACATGGCTGGAAGGCGCTCATCCCCATGTCAAGTTAATGTTCGATGAGGAGATCACGATTGATCGCGTCAATTTCTTTGGGGGGACGATGTGGACGGATTTCAACGGCAAGGACCGGCGCGCCATGGGAACCGCCCGCTCCGAGATCAACGACTTCCGGTTGATCTGCAATCCTGACGGATCCCCTTTCAGGCCGGCCGATGCCATTGCCCTACATGAGAGTTTTGTGGAGAAACTGGAGGCGTGGTTCGACAAGGACCTGCCCGGTCCGCGCGTGGTTATCAGCCATAACGCCCCGGTGATCAATCCGCGCACGAAGTACGGGAACAGCCCCCTCTGGCCCGCATTCAATTCTCTGGACATGGTGAAGATCATCGAGGAGCATCAGCCCGCGTTGTGGGCGTACGGACACACCCACGAGTGCGACGATCACACGATTGGCGCCACGCGGATCATATCGAACCAACTCGGGTACCCCGATCCGGCGGGCGGTTTCGAGTGCAGGGATTTCGATCCGGCCGGAATCCCCGTAGAGATACATTCCCTCCGCCGAAGCTCTAGGGAGTCATGACAGCGGACACCGGTGCCCTGGCCAGCGCCTCCTTGAATTGCGCCGTGTCAGTGTACGCCTGGGGTTTCAGGATTTTGCCGTCGCGGAACTGGAACACCTGTACGAATTGCGCGTTTACCGCTGCTCCATTAGCCTTGAAGATTCCCCGAAAGCGTCCACTGGCGATCACCACCTCGTCGCCGCCGGTAGTTTCCTGTGCGCTCAAGGAGAAATCGTCCCAGTCGTTCTGGAGCCGGACGAAGATCAAATTGCGCACGGCATCCAAGCCGATATAGGGACTCTCATCCGCATCACTGCTGTCCAAATTAGGGGGTTAACTTGCTGGCCGGCGCAGCGGCTGCGTGGCCGGCGAGAGGCTGAGTCCCTGATAGGTTGAATTGGGTTCGATCCAAGAACCAATTCAACTTCAGGAGACTCAACCTTATGAAAGT
>DATDGT010000040.1:0-3377 GCA_036521975.1 Bryobacteraceae bacterium | reverse complement strand
GCGGCCAACAATCGCCGCGATCTTTCGTCCAGTACCCCCTCCAGAGCACGGAAGCGGCTCCGGACGCCTGCCAGATCTCCCATCGAGTCCAGGATAGCCCAAAACACTCTCAGATGGAAATGTTATTTCTTAACGGCTTCTTACGGGTTTCCAGAGGGAATCGGCTCAAACCCACCAGCCTTTCCTAGGATCATCGAGCGAGCCTGATCGAAGGGAATGGCGATTTCGGCCGACATAGCGAGCGACAGATGTCCGCCGCCGGAGTCGCCAAACGCCACGCGGCTAATCTTCGCGAGGCTCACGACGCTCTCGGGCAGCGCCGCGTGCAGGCTTGCGCCTTTGTCCAGCGCCCGGAGAATCGACGTTCGAACCTTTTCCTGCAGCGCATCGCCAAAGGATCCCGATCGCAGCGCTTCGCCCAACGATCCGTCCGCTTGAATCTCGCCAACTTCTCCTGTAAGTTTCACCTCGCGGCCCTCGGTCACGACAGGCGTAAGCTTGACGGGCACTATCGCGTTTCCCCCTACAAGGCGTTTGGTTATTTGCTTGCTGAGCGCCTTCACGCAAGCCCATTTCTCGTAATCCACCGAAGCCGTCAGCGCCGCCGCGGGCGCAGCGGGACGAAGAGTCGCGCGCTGCACCGAAAGCCGCTCGCCGCAGCGATCGGATCGGTTCAATTCCGCCTTCAGCAAATCGGTGATGTGGTCCTGAAGATCGGACAGATCGGCGGACAGGTTCAGCCTCACCGCTTGCGCATTCCCCGAGACACTGCCACTCGCCACGATAGTGATTCGCTGGTCGCCGGCGTCCATGGACGTTTTCACGGCCGGAAGAGAAAACGTCGAGTCTTGTGAAAACGCGGGAACGCTCAACAAAAAGAGAAACGCGCGAGTCACGACCTTCTGACGCGCGCGGGCCGTAGAGCGGTTTCACCGTTTTCGAAGCGCGGCGCGCTACGACAGTCCGATCACCCGCCCGGTTTCCGTGTCCAAATCCACGTCGTAATAGCCCGGGCGCGTGGAAAGCCCCGGCATGGTGCTCATCGTCCCCAGCAGCGGGTACAAGAAACCCGCGCCGACGCTCGCGCGAATATCGCGCACGGGCACGACAAAGCCTACCGGCGCGCCTTTCAGATTCGGATCGTGGCTCAGGCTCAGATGCGTCTTGGCCATGCAGATGGGCAATTTGTCGTATCCCTGGCGCGTGTACAGCTCGACCTTCTGTTCGGCCTGCGGAGAATATTCCACGCCGGAGCCGCCGTACATTTCACGCACAATCGTCTCGATCTTGTGCTTAATGCTCATCTCCAGCGGATAGAGAAACCGGAAATGGCTCGGCTTGTTGCAGGCCGCCACCAGTGCGTTGGCCAAATCCACCGCGCCCGCGCCGCCGCGCGCCCAGTGGTCGGTCATGACGGCGTCCTCGGCACCGGCCGCCATAGATACGCGCTTCACGAGCTCGATCTCCGCGGGCGTGTCGTCCTTGAACCGATTGATCGCCACAACCACTGGCAGGCCGAAGGATCTCGCATTGCCGATCAACCGCAGTAAATTGCTGCACCCTTTTTCGAGCAGCTCCAGATTCTCCTGCGTGTAGGCGTGAGCCAGGGGCTGCCCCGCTACCACCTTCGGTCCGCCGCCATGCATCTTCAGCGCCCGAATCGTGGCCACCAGCACCACGGCGTCCGGCGTGAGACCGCTGTAGCGGCACTTGATGTTGCAGAATTTCTCCATTCCCATGTCCGCGCCGAACCCCGCTTCGGTGAGCACGAAACCCTCCGGTCCCACCAGCTTCAGCGCGATCTGATCCGCCACGATCGAGGAATTGCCGTGGGCGATGTTGGCAAACGGTCCCGCGTGCACAAATGCGGGCGTTCCTTCGATCGTCTGCATGAGGTTGGGCATGATCGTGTCCTTCATCAGGACCGTGAGCGCCCCTCCCGTGCCCAAATCGTCGGCGGTGATGGATTCTCCCGAAGTATTTGTGCCAATGACCATGCGGCCCAGCCGCTCGCGCATATCGCGCAGATCGGTGGCCAACGCGAGAATGGCCATGATCTCGCTCGCCACGGCTATGTCAAAACCCGTGACGCGCGTAATACCTTTTTCTTCCGGTCCCTGCCCGATGGTGATCTGGCGCAGCATGCGGTCGTTCGTGTCGAGCACGCGGCGCCAGGTGATGCTCGCCGGCTCGATGTCCAGACGCGCGAAGCGGCTGCGCTCTTCCGGCGTCAACTCGTTCGGGTCGGTTTTGTCGATGCCCAGTTTCTTCAACCGTCGCAGCATCACGGGAGCGAATCGCCGCCTTCCGTCCTTTGCGGGGGGGCACAGACGCTCGAACAGAACCTGGCTGTCCGGTGTGGTCTTCTCATGGAACATGCGCGCGTCAATAGCGGCCGCGAGGAGATTATTGGCGGCGATGATCGCGTGGATGTCGCCCGTCAGATGGAGATTAAACTCCTCCATCGGGATGATCTGGCTGTAGCCGCCGCCCGCGGCTCCGCCTTTGATCCCAAACGTGGGACCTTGGCTGGGTTGGCGGATGCAGGTGAATACCTTCTTCCCCAGATGCGCGCCAAGCGCCTGGCTCAAGCCCACTGTGGTAGTGGTCTTGCCTTCGCCCAACGGGGTGGGCGTGATTGCGGTAACCACCACGTATTTACCGTTCGGCGCGTTCTTGAGCCGATCGCGAATCGAGAGATGAACCTTGGCTTTGGTCTTGCCGTATAACTCCAGCTCGTCGGGAAGAATTCCGGCCTCCGATGCGATCCGATCAATCGGGATCGGCGTGGCGGCTTGGGCAATTACGATGTCGCTGGGGACAGCGGAAAGGATATTGGTTAATTTGTGGGGCAACTAATACTCTAAACCAATAACAGGCGTAGATGCCGGATTGGATCCGGGGTGGCGTGCTGGGCTCTCCACTGACTCAGCGAACAACGCAGCCCGGCGCGGCGGGGAGTCAGGGATCCTTATGAGCGCCCCGTCCCGCATGAGCGCCCCGTCCCGCGCCGGGCGCTGTGCGCTGACGGCTTGCGAGTTGGACGTACATGGGGTTCTGGCCGCCAAATTCGATCTCTTAATGCTGTTCCCTGTTCTTTGTTCCGATACGGTTTTCGGAGCGCTCCTAGCTGCCGATCTCCCCCATGTTCCTACATGGCTAGTATCTAATTGTATTAATTAGAGTAATCTGGCATACTCAGGTATGTCCAAGTCGGCCCGTATCCAACTCACCCCAGAGGAGGAGGCCACGCTGAAGAAGTGGACCCAGCAGAGAACCGGTGAACATCGCCAGGTCGAACGTGCCCGGATCATCCTGCTATTGCATCAGGGCCGAACCACGGAAGAAATTGCGCGACATCTGCACACGCGGCCGGC